>NZ_JBHYUG010000130.1:0-5121 GCF_042749375.1 Streptomyces sp. NPDC059477
ACGCCGTCGGCGAGGGTGTACCACTGGGATCCGGGGGACAGGTCCGTCATCGGCCACCGCCCGCCAGCCGGGTCGATGTACGTCACCGTCGCGTATCCGACCTCGGGGATCTCGACCGGCGGTGTGCCCGGCTCCTCCGGGACGATGACCGGCGCTGTGATCAGGGGCATCTACCGTGGCCTCCCCACACGCTGGCGCGCTTCCTCCTGCCGCTGGAGCAGCCGCAGGTCCTCCGCACTGATCACGCTGGCGCGGGGGTAGACGTTGTACGTCACCGGCGGACGGGTATCCGCCTGCCGCACGGCGGGCGCCGCCGTCGCGGCAGGCAGGCCGGGTGAGACGGCGGCCCGTCCGACCGGGACCGGGAGGGTCCCGGCGTTCAGTGCGTCGAAGAGGTCGACGCCGTACTTGTCGACCGAGGTGGCCCGGATCACGTACTCGTCCACGGACAGCCACGGCGCGAGCACTTCATCCGACGTCGGGGTACCCGGTCCCCGGACCCGGCCGCCGCTGCTGTAGCCGCGCCGGGCCCCGGTCCCGGTGTAGAGGCCACCCGCCGCCATGGCGGGCATTTCCTTGCCCTGGAAGGGCCCGCTCTGCAACGTGGTCACGTAGGTGACGGCGGTCTTGCCGTTGATGTTGTTGAGGGCCTGGGAGACGGCGTCGATGTTGTCGATCGCCGACCCGTTCGCCGTGTAGACCTCGGTCCGGCCGTCCGGGAGCTGGCGGGTCTTCAGTCCGACCGCTTCCAGGGCGTTGATCGCCGCCGCGTTGAGCGTGTCCACGGTGACCGTGTGGGAGCCGGGTGTCTCGTCGATCGCCGTCTGTACCGCGTACAGGCCGCTGATCGCGTCCTCACGCTCCAGAATGATGTCCGTCCGGATGGACTCCGGTGTGCCGAGCAGCGTGTTGACGTACTCCTGCGCCTCGGTGTCGGACATACCTGTCGCTTCGGCCAGCTCCAGCATCGTCGCGCGCAGCGTCTCGGACCGCTCCGTCATCGACGCGAGCGACTCCCCGGCTGCGAGTCCGGAGGCGAGCATCTCGTCGTTCGCGGCGGCAGCCTGTGACATGGCATCGGCGTTCGCCCGGCCCGCCTCGGTGTCTCTTTCGAGGGTGGCGCCGTGCTCCTGGAAACTCTCGGTGAGGGAGTCGAGCCCTGCCTCGAACCGGGTCTGCGCGTCGTACGCCGACCGGTTGACGTCGTTCAGCGCGATGATGCTCTGCCGCAGGCCGTCCGCGGACTGCTTCTGCGCGTCGAGCTGGGCCTGTACCTCCTGCGCCTGTTCGCCGAAGATCCCCATGCTCTGCGCAGCCAGCTCCTGCTCCAAGGCTTGCCCGGCCAAGGCGTCCTTGTAGTCGTTGAGCTGGTCCTCCACCACGTCCGCAGACAGGCCCTGGTCCTGGAGTTTGGCGCTGACCCTCTCCATGGCCTCCGCAGCGAGGTCTGCCTGACCGTTCGAGACCATGGAGGCGAGCGCCTTATCGAGGGCGTCGACGTTCTCCTTGGCCGCCTTCACCGGCGTGCTGTCGGTGCCGAAGAAGCTGATGATGGCCTGCTGCACCTGGTCGATGCCCTGCGGATCGGCGACCTTCTGGAAGGCGTCTGCCAGCCCCGACAGGTCGTCGCCGAAGGCGCGCACCGCTTCCCCGCCGAGTTCACCGGAGTTGCCCAGTTCGGTCAGGGAGATGGCGAGTTTGTCGACGTCTGGCTTCGACTCCTGGCTGCCCGACGCCAGCATGTCGAGCCCGATAAGGAGCAGCCCGATCCCGGTACCGGCCATCGCGATCTTCGCGGTGCGGGACAGCGCGCCGACCGCTGCGGTGGTCCCGGCGATGACACCGGTCGACCCGGCGGCGGCGGTGGACATGATGCCGAATTGCACGCCGAGCGCTGCCATCGCGGCACGGGCGGCGTCCAGGCCCACGCCAGCGAGCTGCACTGCCTTGATCGCGATCGCCAGTTGCAGGATCGTCGCCAGAGCCTCCGGGGGCACCGCAGACACGATGCCGGTCAGGAAGTTGACGACGTCCAGCAGGCCGACACCGACGTCCGCCCCGGCCTCCACGAGATTCAGCACGGCCTCGGCGACGTTCTCCAGCGTGCTCCACACCTCGGGGCCGACTTCGCGCGAGTAGTCGAAGAACTCGGACACCGGGCCGTTGTCGTACTCGCCGGCGTTGAGCTTCGCGAGGAAGATGGTCAGCTTGTCGATGCTGTTGTCGAGGGTCTCGTTGGCGAAGGTGGTGAAGCGGCCGTTGAGCGCGTCGAATCCGGGCGTGCTGATGCCGCCAGCCACGATGGTGATCAGCCGGTCGAACTGCGTTGCCGAGCCCTTGACCAGGCCCGTGGTCTCCGGCAAGAGCGCGTTGGCGACGGCGACGCCCTTGGTGAACGGACCCATCACGTCGCCCGACAACGAGTCGGACCACTCCTTGTAGCTGTCCTTCAGCAGACCAACGGCGACCGCCGCCTCGCGGGTGGCGGGCGGGAGCTTCGCGAGCTGCTGCTGGTACTCCGCCTGCGCCTTGACTGCTGCGGCCGATCCGGCGCCACCCGCCTCGACCGCTGCCTCGTACTTCTCCTGCGCCTCCAGGGCCTCGCTGATCGCCCCGATCTGCGGCCCGAGCGCGAGAGCGTAGGCGCCGGCCGCGACCGCGACCGCGCCGAGCTGCCCCGCCAGGACTGCCGCGCTGGAGGCCAGGCTCGCGGCCATCGGGATCGCGGCGGGAAGGAGGCTGATCAGGTTCGCGCGGAGGGATTCGCCGAGTTTGTCGCCCGCCTCGCCGAGGGTGTTGAAGCTGGTGCGGGTGCCGCCGAGGGTCGCGTCGAGGCGGCGGGCGGCCTCGTCGGTGGTCAGGAGGTTGCCCTCCAGGTCGCGCAGCTTGCCGTCGGCGTCGGCGGTGATCCCGGCCAGCTGGAGCCGGAGCCGGTCCGCGCTGGAGGCGGTTCCGTTCAGGACGCGGGACAGTTCGTCGCGTCCGGTGAGGGTGAAGGTGAGGCGCTCGGCCATGGCTCACCTCCCCTGTGCTCCCGCGTGCCGGTCCAGCCACGCCACCAGGCGCAGGAAGCGGTCGACCGTCAGCCGGTCGATCTCGGAGGGCTGCATGTGCAGGTAGTGCATCAGCAGCGGCTCGTACTGGTGGATCAGTCCGCGGAGTCCTGGCGGCGGTGCACCAGGTGGCCTTTTCCCAGCCCGTCCAGCGCGGCGTCCACGTCGGCCGGGTCCTGGGCGAGCGTCCGCAGGTGCGGGGTGACCCGGTCGATCTGGGTGTCCTCGGCCCGGGTGCTGAGTGCCTGGCGCATCAGGTTGGTCAGGGCGTCCTCGATCTCCGCCCGGGTGATCCGTGCGCGGAGCCGGCGCCGCCAGCCCGGCACGTCGAAGTCGGCGAAGGCGAGGTCGGGCTGGGCTCGGCGGCGGAAGATCCAGACGGTGGCCCGCAGCGCGGTGGGGTCCTGGAGTTGGAGCAGGGCCTCGATGCGCTGCCACTGCGCGCCCCCCATCGCGGCCTCGATGTCCGCTGCTTCGCGGGCGGTGAGGTCGTCGGTCGACAGCTCCTCCACGGTGCCGTCGGCTTGGCTGTACGTGATGATCACGGGTGGATTCCTCTTCCTACTCCAGGTCCCGGCGCACGTCGGCCAGGATTCGTTCGACCTCGGCCTGCATGCGCGGCGTTCCGGCCTGCACGGTGCGGGTCCACCAGCCGGCCGGCCGCGCCCACTGCGTCGCCCAGCGGGAGCGGTTGCCGAACACGGGGTGACGCACGCGGCCGGTGTTGATCACCCAGGGCATGTTCCGGATGTCCGGAGGCAGGGCCGCACGGTCCATCCACACGCGGGCGCCGGGGCTAGCGCCCTGCCGGACGCTGATCCGTACGCCGCCCGCCAGCGTGGCGCGCAGGGGCCGCCTGGTAGGGGAGGGACCGCCGCGGGGAATGACACCCCGCCGGTTGCGCTTGCGTCCTTCCGACACCAGCGGCTGGGTGCGGATCGCCCTCTGAAGGTCCCCCTTGAGCGGCTCGGCTGCCCGCCTGATGCGGCGGGCCATGTTCTGCCGGAGCCGGGGCCCGCCGGCTGCGCGCAGCCGCCGCGACAGCGTGATGAGCTGCCCGGTACCCAGGATCTGAACGCTGCTCGGCATGTCAGGCCGGGATGTCGACGTTCTCGGCGGGCTCGCTGGTGATCGCGAACTGCGCCATGATCTGGGCGGCCTGGTCCAACTCGCGGATTTTGGCCTGCGAGGTGACCTGCACCGGGTACACGTCCATCGTCTGGCCCGGGACGTCGCCCTCGTCCATCCACGCGATGAACCCGGTCGCCTCGCGGGTCAGCAGGGTGCGGATGTCGTCGCCGTCCCTGCTCGCCCAGAACGTGAGGCTGGACTCGGAGGCAGTGATCTCGCCTGGCACGGTCGGCGTGAAGCGGCTGCCGAGGGCGGCGGTAGGAACGGTGGCGGACGTCGTCTGCCAGCCCGCCATCGCCCCGGTCTCGCCCTCCAGCGCGGTCCCGGCGGTGATCTCCGAGCGGGTCGGCGATTGCTTGTTCGCCACACTCGGCAGCCACAGCACCTTCGTGGTCCCGCGCCTGTAGTAGCGGATGCTCGCGTTGATCGGAGTCGCCATCAGCTCTCATCTCCCGTCTTCCGGCGGCGCCTCGCCGTCGGCGTCTTCTTGGTCGGGGGGTTCTCGGCGATCTGCCAGCCCGCCGCCTGGTGGTGCGGCACGGCCGCCTCGTCGACCTCGATCGGCTGGTCCGGCAGATCGGGGTGGGTCATCGTCACGCGGGCCATCAGACCGGCACCCGGATGACGGCCACGGTCATGGAGGTCACGGCGTCGTACGTGATGTTCGCGCGGCCGGTGGCCGGGTTGCGGTAGTCGTTCGTGACGGGGATGCCGACCTCGGCGCCCGCCGCCACGGCGATCGCCCGGTCGGCGATGGCGAGGCCGTTCACGGTGCCCGGCGTCACCAGGGTCACCGTGTGCGATCCGGCGTCGCCGTTCTTGACGAGCAGCAGTACCCCGGCGCCGGTGGGCGCGGTGTCGCCGCCCCCCGCGGCGGCGGTGTAGGTGACGGCGGCCCCCGGGGACCGGCCCACCCCGCCGGGAGCGGAAAAACAAA
>NZ_JBHYUG010000130.1:5131-17479 GCF_042749375.1 Streptomyces sp. NPDC059477
GACTGAGAACCAGATCCCCCCGGCGCTGGTGGGGGGGTGTGAGACCCCCCCGGGCGGCGGCGGTGTAGGTGACGGCGGCGCCGGTCAGCGGCATCACCGTGGCGGTCAGTGCAGCCATGCCTAGGTCTCCCTCTCGATACGGATGTCGGTGACGACCTTCGCGGGGGCGCCACCAGCCGCGAACCGCGCGCCGTGCTCGTTGAGCCTGTACTCGGTCACGGTCACCCGGTCGTGGGTGATCTCGATGGACGCCGTTGCGTCCAGATCGGCGCCGAGCTCTTCGACGAACGCGGCCACCAGCGGAAACGGAATGGATGTACGCATGGACGGACGGTTCCTCTCTACGTGAAGGCGCGGCCGGCCACGGTGAGCAGGAGCACCACCTGGAGGCCGTCTTCGCTCTGGTCCTGGATGAGGCGGGTCGCCTCGATGCGGGCCTGAAGGGAGCGCAGCCCGAGGCTCGGGTCGGTGCGTAGCCACCCCTCCGGGACGGCCGCGATCTCGTACGCGCGGGTCCGTGCGGCGGCTACGTCACCGTCGCCGCGGCTGACGATCGCCGCCACGGTGACTTGGAAGGTCTCTTCCTGGCTGGTGCCGAGCCCGGAGAACTCGGCGACGGACTGCGCGGCCTGGAAATCGCCCTCGGGGTCGCCGTCGAAGCCGATGACCAGCCACTCCGTGGCGGCCTGATCCGTCACCTCCGGCCCGTCGGTGACGACGACGCCCGCCAGGGCCTCGTCCGTACGGCCGCGGGTGACGAGGGCCTCGATCAGTTCGTGTACGCGTGAGGCCATCTACTCCACTCCTGGGGGAAGCCGGTCCGGCTCCAGCAGGTTCAGGGCCCGGTTGGGGATCGCGTAGCCGAGGCCGGGGATCGGCTCCGACACCGAGTAGTCCTGTCCGCCGCCGGGCAGACCGCCGCGGCGGCCCGCGCGCTGGGTGAGCCAGAGGTGCTGAAGGATGATGCGGGCGCCCGCCGAGATGTTCTCAGCGACGACCGTCCGGCCCGCCCGGTAGGTGAAGCGGAGCGGCCCCCGCAGCACGCCGCCGCCGGGCAGCGTCACCTCGCCCGTGGTCGGGTTCACGTCCAGGGTGTCCACGTCGTACGCCGTGCTGCCGTCGCGGACGGCCTGGACGGCGACGAGATCAAGGACCGGGGTGTACCGCAGCACCACGACCGGAGCGGCCCGGCCCGGATGGTCCTCGGTGATGGTGCGCGGAACGATCGGCCCGGTGAAGTACTCCACCGCGCGGGTGGTCGCCGCGTTCCAGAACCGCACCTCGCCGTCGTCGCCGTGGGAGTCGGCAGGGATGTTGAGATGCGCCTTCGCGTCGGCGAGCGACAGGATCGCGGGCGGCGCCGCCTCCTGGACGTCGAAGACGTCGGTGTAGGCGTGCGCGGGCTCGTCCCAGATCCAGCGCACGGTGTGCCGCCCCGGGACGGCCGTGACGTAGTCCGCCCGGTACCGGCCCGGGACCGTGGTCTCGGCGGCGGCCGGGGCGGCAGTGGTGCCGTCCGGCAGCGTCACAGTCACAGCCGCGCTGGCGGCCGTGATCAGCGTGCCGTCCGGGTCCAGGCAGTCAGCGGTGAGGCGCACCGTCGCGCCGAGATCGAACGGCACGCGGTCACCCCTTGGACAGGTCGGCGCCCAGAACGGTGCTGCGGTTCTTCCCGTCCCGCTCGGCGGCCAGGACGCGGGCCCGCTCGTCCTCGTCTGCCGCCTTCAGGTACTCGATCACCTCGGGCCCGGTGTGCACGGCCGGGTCGAAGGGCGCCCCGGCGGCTGGGTCTGCGGGTGGGGCTAGGTCCCGGCGCTCGCCCGGGTCGGCCGTGGCTTGCTCCACCGGCCGGAGCACCGCCGCCCGGTGGACGGTGGCCTGCGGCTGCGTGAACAGGTGCGAGTGGGTCTTGAGGATGGGGTGCTTGTCGTCCACCAACTGCCCGGCCACGAAGGCGAGCGGCGCCCCGTCGCGCCAGATGCTGAAGGACTCGGTGCAGCGCTGCATGGTGCTCCTCAGGTGTGCGCGATCGGCGAGCGGCGGGGGAAGGCGCGCACGATCACGGCGCCGAAGGTGCCGCCCGTCGTCGCGCCGGACGTGGTCACGGACGCACGCAGATACCGCCGGGAGCCCTTGTAACCCAGCTCGAACAGGGCGTCGTCGTCGGTCGACGTGAGCGACGGCGCGGTGCCCTGGAGGTCGGCGGCGGCCACCGCGGACCACGCCGAGCTGTCGTCGGACTCCTGGAGGATCACGGCGTGCGTGCCGTCCGTGATCGTCCCGGAGTAGACGATCAGCATGGCCGACCGGGACGCGTCCTTGTTCTCGTGCAAGTCGACGGATGTGCCGTTGACCGTGCCGTTCGTGCGGACCGCGAGCGTCAGCGTCAGCTTGGCCCGCGCCACGTTGTAGAGGCTCTGCCTCATGAGGTGACTCCCTCGGGGGAATGCCGACGGCCGGAACACCCTCGCGGCGTGCCCCGGCCGTCCAGCGGGATCAGGTGACGTTGAGCATTCGGAACGCGCCGTCGTTCACCGAGTCGGCACCGACCCGGTACCACGCGTACCAGCCACGCTGACCCGTCGGCCGGCGGTTGGCGCCCACCAGATGCGGCAGGAACTCGATCGACATGCCGATGCGGTCGGCGATGACGTAGTTGTCGAAGTCGCCGTACACCGCCACGTAGTTGTCCTGCGCCGCGGTGACCGATCCGTCCATGTCCTCCGACTCCAGGGCGCGGCGGCCCAGGAGCAGCGGGGGGACGTCGGCGCCGATCCGCTCCCAGAGGTTCGTGCCGCCCGCGCTGTCGAACTGCCTGACGGCGTTGTAGATGCCGCGGTTCGCCAGCCAGGCAGCGTTCGGCCGGTAGCGTCCAGGCAGCGCGGTGTCGGTCTTGTAGACGTCCCCCGAGGCGAAGGTGTCCGTCGTGGTCGACGTGACGATGGACGAGGTGCCGGTGAGGGCGGTGACGATGCCGGTGGGCTGGCCCGAGCCGGACCCCGTGGCGAGCGCCGCAGCCTCCAGGGAGTCCTTGCCGAAGGCGAGCAGCTTGCCGACCTCGGTGGTGACGTTCTCGGCGTCGTCCATCGCCTCGATGCTGATCGGCACGAAGCCGTCCGCTTTCCAGACCGGCACGGTCGGCTGCGCGAACGCGGGCGCGTTGTCACCCGCCTCGGATCCCTCGGACGCCCACCGCCAGGAGACGGCACCCGCGGACACCCCATTCCAGACGTCGCCGGTCGCCACGACCTGCCGGGCGACCTGGCGGATCTGGTTGATCGACCCGTTCGCCGTGATGATCACGGTCGGATCGAGCTGGAACGGGACCAGGTAGCCGCCCGCGTTGTCCGTGAGGGACATCGCGCGCTCCAGGGCCTGCTGCTCCTCCGGCGTGACCATGTGGGACTTGCCCCGGGCGAGCTTGGACCAGGCCCGCATGTACTCCGGGCTGGAGGTCGCCAGGCACATCCGGGCGATGGTGCTGCGCTTGTCGTCCCACGCCTCGATGATGTCCGTGGCCGCGGACCGGATCCGGTCGTTGGCGCCGGCCATCCTCTCGACGGCACACAGCGCGCGGGCGCGCAGCTCCTGGCCGACCTGCTCCGGGGAGCGGTCGAAGGTGCGCATCTCGCCGAGGTCCCACGGATTGCGGAACCGGCGGTCCTCCACCGAGTCGGGGTTGAGGATCGGGTCGGCGTCGTAGCCGGAGCCGATGGCCGTTCCCGGCATGATGCCGGTCGCGGCCGGGCGTCGGGTGCTGCTGGTGCTGCCGCTCGCGGAGCGGATCCGCTCCAGCGCTGCGGTGCGCTCCAGCTGGCGGCGGTGCGCGTCGACTTCCGCGAACTCGCGCGTGAGTTCGTCGAAGCTCTGCTCGTCGTCGGCGGTCAGCGTCTCCAGCCCCTGGAGCCGCTCCAGCTCTGCCTCGATGTCCTGGAGGCGGATCACCGCCTGCGGGTGACTCAGCTGTACGGGCATTTCAGTCGTCCTTGTCGGGAATGGACTCCAGTACGCCGCGCATCAGCCCTCGGATCTCTGCGATCTGGGCTCGGCGGCGGGTGGTGTCCGGGTCGGGCGACGGGTGCCCTGCGGCGGGCGGCGCGTCAGGAGTGCTTGGGGTCAGCGGGTGTCCTAGGGCGGGCGGCGCGCTGGTGGTGCGGGTCTGGCCCGGGTGCCCAGGGGAGGGCGGCGCGGGCGGCTCCGGTACGACCGGGGTCGTATCGAGGGCGGTCGGGTAGAGGAGAGCTGCGGCAACCTCGCGGCGCAGTTCCTGGTCGTCGGGCACGGGCGGCGTCGCGGCGGCGGAGCGGGCGAGAGATGCCCGGATGCTGCGGGTGAACTCGTCGTCGCGGGCGAGGACGGCGGCCTGGTCGCGGGCGCGCACGGACACGCTGGTGCCGGTGTACGCCGGGAAAACCACGGGGCCGAGTTCCCTACATTTCACCTCGATCAGCTCGCGGTGAAGAGGCCCGCGGTCACCCGGTGCCCACAGCAACTCGGCCACTTCCTCCGGCCGCACGGTCTTGCCCTGGGCATCCGTCCACTGCTCGCGAACCACCTCGAACCGGAACGACATTCCGGTGATCGAGCCCGAGGCGATGGCGTCCCTGATCGGCTGCATCAGCCAGTTGTCCGTGATGCGGTTGCTGACGAACACGCCCTGGTCGTCCTCGTACAGCTCCCGGAAGGCCCCGATGGGGATCGAGCCGATCAGGGGGTGCCGGCCGTGGTCGAACTGGCACACCGGGGTCTGCTCCCGGAACGTCTTGCGGAACGCGCCTCGGCGGACGCTCTCGAAGAAGCGCCCCTCCCAGGAATCGATCTCTGTCTCCTGGCCGAACGTCACGGCGTAGCCGGTGAGCGTCCAGCCGTCCCCCTCTTCCGAGGCGGCGTCGTCGCGGACGATCCGGAACGGCACCGACCGCAGGAGTTCGCGGGCGACAGCTTGCATGGCGGGCATCTCAGACCCCTCCCTCGATAGGCCGGAGCGCGCCCTCCAGCGCGGCGGCGAGTGCACGGACACGATCACGCTCGGCGGACGGCTGGGGGGTTCCCGGCGGCTGGAGCTGGACGGAGAACAGCCCGGTGTGCGACAGCAGCGCCCAGTCCTGGGCGAGGACCGCGGCCGTCACGGACTCAGCCGTGAACCCGGCATCGACCAAGGTGCGGATGGTCCTCGACTGCACGCCCTGGATCTCCGCAGCGTCCTTCGCGTCCTCGCGGAGGAACGGCACGTCGCGGGCGTCGTACCAGAGCCGTACGGCCCCCGACGTGCCGCCGCCGGGCGGCCGGATGATGTTCCCGAAGGAACCGACGGCGTTCTGCCACAGCGGGTGGATCGTCCCGTCCGCGAACCGGCGGCGGGCCTGCCCGTAGTTGCTGTACGTCGCGGCCTGGAGCCCCTCCGACAGACCGACGATGATCGGCGGCACCCCGGCCGCTGCGGCGATACGGGTCTCCCCGGCGCCCTGGACCGCCGCGAAGTCGAGCTGCTTGAAGTCGCTGCCGACGACCGTGACGTCCGCGCCGCCGCCCAAGTACAGGGTCCGGTACGCGTTCTCCACGCCGCGGTGGTTGGCCTCCATCTTCGCCTTGAACTTGGCGAACGCATCGGGCGAGACCTCCCGCGCGAGCCGGACCACCATGTTCGGCGTGGCCGCGTTCTCCAGGAACTTCTGCTTGTGCCGGGACATCATCCCGTCGGTCTGCACCTCGCGGATCACCGGCGTCAGCCACGACATGCCCCGGTACGTGGCGAGCGGATCGGGCACGGGCGCGAAGTGCGCCACCTCATCCGCCAGGAGCGGCACGGGCTCCTCGCCGGGCTCCTGGTAGATGTACCCGAGCTTGCGCCAGCCCAGCTTCCCGCCGCGATACTCCCGCCGCTCCAGGACGATGAACACCCAGTCCGGACGCATCCGCACTAGCTCGTCGCCGTCGCCGAGAACGCGCGTCCAGTAGGCGTTGCCCGCCAGGTCGGCGTCCTGGATGTCCCGGGACAGCAGATCCTGCGTCGTCCCTCCCGGCCACGGCTGTTCCAGGATGCGCAGGTCAGCGGAACCGAACATCTCGCTGGGGGCGCCGTTGTTCAGGCGCTGCCATGTGAACCGCGGTGCCGAGAACACGAATTGCCTGGCGGTCATGCACGCCCAGATCACCGGGTTGGTGGCGAACAACTGCGCGTACCCGGGGAGATCCGTCGGTGCCTTCTCGGCGGCCTGGCCGGGCTGCGTCTGCGTGATCCCGAGCGCCGACCAGCCGGAGTAGCCCAGGGATTCCTGGAGGGCCTGTACATAGTCATCGATCGTCGTGAGCGCCCGAGTCTCGCCACGGCTGCGGGCGGCCCGCCACAGACTCGTCACGGACCACCACCCCCGTCACTGTCGGCCGTGTCCATCAGCAGCAGGCAGTAGGCGACCAGCAGGACACCGGCGACGACCAGGCCGACGGCGAGCCCGAGCCCGAGACCGGCCCCGGTGGAGGCGAGCGCCCCGCCGGCCAGGACCCCGGCACGGGCACGGCCCGCCCGGGTCACGCGAATTCGGCCCACGGCTCCACGTCCTCCTCCTCGACCTCGACCTCGGCGTCCAGGCCCCAACGGGCGTTCGTGACGCCCACCAGCGGGCTGATGTCGACACCGGGCGACCGCCGGGACCACGCCCACGCCTCGCCCAAGTCCCTCTTGCGGGCTCCCGCCAGGGCGGTTGCCAGCGGGGCCTGGCCGAGGTGTACGACCTGGCCCGCGGCCACGGCGTCGTAGAACTGGCCGCACGCCTGCGCGTACTCGCGTGCCTTGATCGGCACGATCGGGGCGGCGAGTCTCGGCTCCTCGTCCTGCTCCTGGTCCTCGTCCTCGGGAAGTTCCTCGCCCTCCGGGAGCAGCGCCCGGCGGAGCGCCCGTCGTACGGCGGGAAGCAGGGAGCCGGCCGGGGATGCCTCATCGATGACCCAGCAGCGGGGCCCGTGCGTCCTGGTGAGGGCTTCCACGCGGGCCTCCACCCAGGCCACCCCAGGGCGGTTGTCCACGACTTCCAGGTGCACGTCGCCGCCCGGCGCCGGACCGGCCACGCAGATGGATGCGTGGCTGCGCTCCGGGGTGACGTCCAGGGCAAAGGCCACCGGGTCCTCCGCGCCGGACTCCGGCACGATCAGGGCCTCCCACGCGTCCTTGCTGATCACGGCCCACGCGTCGCCGTCGTCCGACGGGTAGTCGCCGACACCGAGCCGCTCCCGGGCGTAGATCTCGGGCGCCATCGTCCGCCGCTCACGCTCCGTGTGCTCCAGGCTCAGCCGGTAGCCCAGCGCGGGGTTCGCGCGGGCCACCGACTCCGGCGCGGCCGGGTCGTCGTGATCCGTGCACCCAGGCGGGCACTCGCGCGTGTGCGGGGCGATCGACCACTCCAGGTAGGCCAGCGACTCGTCCGGCACCCCCGCCTCGATCGCGGCCAGCGCCCGCCGCCGCAACCGGGCCAGCTGCACGGACAGCGCGCCGATCCCTGCGCTACCGAAGTACCAGACCTGCGGGTCCTCCACGGCCGCCAGGGTGGGCATCAGCGCGCCCATCGCGTCGTCACCGAGGATCATGTCCTCGTCCAGGACCAGCGTCTTCCCGGTGAAGCCGCGGCCGGAGCCACCGGAGCGGGCGAGGAAGCGGAGCCGCTGCCCACTCAGCAGCTCGATCGCTTCCTCGCCCGTCGTACGACGCACCCGCGCAACCCTCTTCCGCAGGTGGTCGTAGTTCGTGATCAGCGACTCGATCCGCCGGAAGGCTTCGAGCGCCGTCTTGAATTCGTGCGCGCTGTGGATGATCAGCGGCTCGTTCAGCAGGTACAGGCCGGCCAGCTCCCGGGCCTCGATCACGCCGCCCTTGCCATTCTGGCGGGCCACGTTGACCGCGATCTCGAAGGCGCTCCAGCTGCCGTCTGCCTTCTCACCGAGACCGACGTGCAGGCAGTACTCCTGCCACGGGTCCAGCGTCACCCCGGCGGACGCCGCCAGCTCCACCGCCTCCTGGCCCGAGCTGGAGACGAACGGCGGCACGGTCTCGATCCGGGGACGCTGCGCGCCGTACAACCGAGCATCGTCAGGCACCGCGGCGCCGCTTCCGCTTCTCGGCGAGCTGATCCAGCGGGTCCGCTTTGGCGGCGGCCGGCGGTGCGACCTTCCGCAGCTCCAGCATCGTCGCGCGCAGCTCACGGGCGACGATCGCCGCCGAGGTTGGTGCCTCGCACTCGTCTAGTTGGCGGGCGAGCTCCAGGGCGACGGCGACAAGGCCGGGCGCGATGTCGCCGACCCTGAGGGCGTCGACCTCGGCGAGCGTCTTGGCCTCGATGTCCACCGCACCCACCCCCATCATCGGCGTCCGCTAAGTGGGTCGAACTCAGTTCGCGGTGAATAGCGCGCCGACCAGGCAAGACGCCGGGTGGAAGGCAGGCCGGAATGCAGGCCAGGAAGCGGGCTCAGCGGCCCATGGGCAGCCTCCCAGCGGCCCCGGCAGCCTCAGACGCGTCTGGGCCGGAGCGGGCCGCTGGCGGGCACTCACTAAATGGGTCGAAATCAGTTCGCGTGGAGTTGATCTTGAAGGGGGCCCACGCGCAAAGCCGGTCGACAAGGGCTTTTGGGTCGCCCGGCCGCTGATCTTCACGATGGGGTCGGGCCCCCTCCCCCTGGGGGTCCCGGCCGTTCCCGCTCGCGGTCATCGCGTGGTCGCGTGATCGTTTGCGTTGAGCGCGAGTGGCGAGTGTTCACCAGGTGCGTGATGCCTGTCGGCTGGTGGTGTGTCCGTGGTGGTGCCGTGTGTGGTGGCGGTACCAGCGGGTGGCGACGGCGGTCATGGCGGGGTCGCGCATGTCGCGTACGCGTTGCATGACGATGTCGCGGCCGGGGTCGACGGTGATGATCTGGGCGTCGAGTCGGCGGTAGCGGGCGAGTGCTGTGGGGCTGGGCATGGTGTGGATGAGGTAGATGTCGACGGTGTCGCGGTGCTTGACGGCCTCGTTGATGGCGGCGAATCGTGCGCGGTGGGCGATCTTCAGCAGGGTGTCGTTGTGGTGCCAGTTGGGGGCATCGGGTCCGGCGAGTGCGAGGGCGATGCGGTCGAGGTCGATGACGATGTCTCGCGTGTTGGCGCGGGCGGTGATCCAGGAGGATTTGCCTGCGGCCGGAGGGCCGGTGATCACGTACAGCATGTCTTCTGCCCGGCTGGAGGTTGCGGCATGGTCACCACCTCCGTGAGGACCGTTGGGGCTGTCGGGCGGCGTCGGTGCGGTTGCCTCGGGCGCTGTTGCAGCGGCGGTGTGCGCTGCGTGCGTTGGCGGGGTCGAGTAGGTCTCCGCCTCGGGAGATGGGTTGGGCGTGGTCCAGGGTGAATGCCCAGGGGTCGCGCTGCGCGTCGGGGCCGGTGAGGCGGTAGTCGATGGCGTGGCCGCACCACCAGCAGGGCAGGCCAAGGGCGCGTTGGGCGGCGGTGAGGCGGCGGTAGGGGCGCCCGTTGCGGGGGTTGCCGGGCACGGGCGCCTCCGCTCCTACGCTCCTAGTTGCTGTCCTCCAGGAGTTCGTCGACGTCGACGTTGCCGTTGTCGTCCACGATGCCGCTGTCTCGTAGTCCGGCTGAGATGCGGAGGGCGTTGTAGTCGTCGTCCGAGAGCCCGTCGCAGGCGGCGGGCCGGTCGTCGCCCAGCTGGGTGGTGTCGACGGTGGCGAGTGCTGCCTGGCAGTCCTCGGCGATCTCGTCCTGGGATTTGCTGCATCCGGCGGTGAGGACGGTGAGGGCGAGTAAGGCGGCGAGGGTGGTGGTGCGGGTCTTCATGCTTCCCCCCAGGGATGTGGGTCTGTGGGGGCATGATGCGTCGCCTGGGGGCGGGCGGGGGGCGTGTTGATCGTGCTGTGACATGCGAGTGCCCCGCGCGGGGCGGGGCGTCTGTGTCTGGGCACGCCGGACTTGGCACCCATGATCCATGGAGCGGGGGTGTGGTGCAAGTACGTCGGGGCGCCGGTGAGTGTGTGTTCTTAGTGATCTTCTAAATACATACATACACCGGGTTCAGTGTCCGGGATTTGCGGACACTGAGGGGTGTGTGGGGTGTTGACCTGGGTGTTTGTGGTGTGGGGGTGGTCGTCAGTGTCCGGGATTCCGAGACACTGAGGAGCGTTCAGTGTCTCGGTTCTGCGGACACTGAGGGGCGAGGAATTCCACCCGAAAGAGATCATCCACCCTGCCTTGAGTGTTGTAAATCTAGAAGCAATTGGGGTAGGGTTGGACGTGTCAGGACGGGGGGTGAGAGCCCCGGAACTGACGCCAGTTGAAAACTCCAGAGAGGAAAGCCAATGGCTGACCATGATGCCGACGAGATCATGAACGCGCTCGCGCACTCGATCTCGTCCACCTACTCACTCCTGGTCGACGTGTGCCAGGCACTCCCCGTGCCGATCACCATGCCGACCGACCGGCACATCCCCACCAGCACCGCACTCCCCGCGATCCGGCGGGCGGAGATGCTGGCCCAGGAGGAGCCGATGGGTGAGACCCAGGAGGTGCAGTTGCGGAGCGGCTGCATCTATCTCCTGGCCGCCATCGACCTCTACGCGCTGTGCGCAACGAGGTACGAGGAGACCCGGGCCGAGGGGGTTGGCGCCAATCTGCTGCACGCGGACGACGCGCTGAAGACCCTCCTGGTCTGGCTCCTGGCCAACACTGGCTGATCCACTCCGCGCCCCCCGGCATCCAGCCGGGGGGCGTTCCCGATTCGCCGCCCCAATGGTGTTGCATTTCTAGGCGTGAGTGCTGTAAAGTTAGACACGTCAGGGCGGGGGGGTGAGAGCCCCCGGAACTGACAACCAGTTGAAAATTCCAGAGAGGAGAAGTCGTGGCAGATCACGACAAGGAGCGGTTCCTCGCACTCGCCGAGGGCATGGTCGGGGTCTACGCGTACATCGCGGGACTCCTGAAGGACCTTCCGATCCGCATCGTCATCCCGGACCTCGTGAAGGTCATGGACGACGACCGGGACCCCAAGGACCTCCTGCTCGCACTCAACCGGGTGCGAGCGGCCATCCAGGACGAGCCGATCTCGGAAACCCACAAGCGCGCCTTCGAGCACCTGGTGCTCGACTGGTTCGCGGCCTACGAGATGCTCGCACTCGTCAAGCTGGCGGGGCCCGCTCCCTGGCGACTCGACGTTGTCGAGTTCGCGCTCAATCGCTGCGTGACCTGGATTGAGGTGATCGAAGACGACGAGCCGGACGACAGCCAGTCGTAGCGGCTCACCGCCCCGGGCAGCCAGCCCGGGGCGGGCACTCCTCCCGGAATCTCCAACCCGCGCCCCGCCCCGCTCTCACACAGCAACAGGGGCCGACGCCGATCCCCGGTCGCCCGGGGGTGAGAGAGCGTCGGCCCCTCCAGTTGAAAACTCCGCAAAGGAGAATCACCACCATGGTAGACCGGCCCGGCCTGATCAATCCCGAGATCGCCACCAAGTACGGCGTGAGCATCCACACCGTGACCAAGAGCTGGTCCCAGCATCCGGAGTGGCCCGCCCCGGCCGGGAAGCGCGGCCGGTACAAGGAGTACGCCGCCCAGGACATCGCCGACTTCGTCCGGACCCACGTCGACCGCCCGACGGTCACGCTCGAACGGCGCCGGCTCTACACCGCCCAGCAGCTGGAGGAGGCCGGTATCGGGATCACGGCCGGGACGATCCGCGCGGACCTCGCACGTGACCGCTGGCCCGAGCCGGACGATACCGAGGACGGCGTGAACCGCTGGCGGGGACAGACCGCCATGGCCGCCATGACGGGCCGCCGTGGCTACCGGAGATCGAGCGGCGGCACAGCGTCGACGTGAGCGACTCCGATGATTGCGGGCTCAGCTCTCGGGGTCCAGCTTGACCACGAAGACGTTCTCAGCGCCGACTTTGTCACAGGCGCCTTCGACCGGGTCTTGGTGCGTCCAGTCGCTGATCGGTTCCACTGTGATCGTCTCGCCATGAACGCGCTCGGCTTCGATCAGCCACGCCAGCAGGTCGGGCGCGTCGATGCCGGGCGGGGGCTTCAGGTGGGCGAGGAACGGATGCTGTTGGACCAGGGCGGGCGCAACCGCGTCGGCCACGTCGTCAAGCTGATGGGTGTAGATGTCCTGCCCGGTCATGATCCGGAGTGTCTCGTAGATCCCTGCCATCTTGCGGCGGGAGACGAGTCGGTCCGTGGTGATGCTGAGTGCGTCGGCAAGCGGGATGGTGGCCACGGGGTCATTCTCTCTGAGACTCGGGGTCAGGTGAGGTCGTGGACGGGGGGGCGCCCCGGGCCGCCCCCCGACGCCCCCCCCCCCCCCCGCTCGCCAACACCCCCACACCG
>NZ_JBHYUG010000131.1:0-9756 GCF_042749375.1 Streptomyces sp. NPDC059477
GCTCCTGGGCCGTGCGCACCAGCCGCAGCCGGTCGTCGCCGCCCCACACCAGCGCGCGTGGGCGCGCCGGCGCGCCCGCGCCCGGGCGGGCGGCGAGAGGCCGGGCGGAGCGCCACCGCGGTGCGGGCCCGGCCGGGAGCGGCGACGGCCGGGCGGCGGGACCGGCGCGGGACATCGGAGCGCGGCCGTCGACGGGGGCGGGCCCGCAAGGGAGCCCTGCGGGTAGGTCGGCGTACGGGGCGGCCAGCACGCTGGGTCACACAGACCTGTTCCGCCGGCTGCGACGGCACCGGCGACGACGGCCTCCCCTGGGCCGAGCAGCCACCCGCCCGGCCCGCGCCGTACTGGGCCGGGTGATTCAGGGGCGGCCGAGGGTGGGCAGCCCGGCCGAGGCGGCCCGTACGCTCCGCCCGCGGCGGGCGGCTCGGCCGTCCTTGAGGATCTGGCGGGCCCGGGCGCGCGCCACAGCCCGGCCTCCTTCTCCCGGCCGGCTTCGCGGTGTACGGCGGCGACGTTCAGCGCGGCGGTGCGGGTCCGGGCGGCCAGGGCCTCGGCGACGGGGGCGAGGGGCCCGTCGCCGCGTACCGCACCGGGAGCTCCGCGCAGGCATAGCAGGGGGAGTTGCTCGGGCCCGGCCTCGCCGAGGTCGCGGGTGTACACCCGGGTCCGGCTGCGGCCGGTGGCGATCCCGGCGAGGCGCTCCAGCTCCGGCCACGTGCACGGGGGCAGGATTTCCTGGAGCAGCGCGCGGCGCCGGCCGCCAGGACGCCGCCCGCGGGCCGGGGTCCTCGCGGTACACCCGCACGCCGATCGCCGGCCAGCGGGCGCCGTCCAGGGCCGGGTGCCGGATCTTGTCCTCCGTTCAGCGTGCGGTGCGGCGGGATTTCACGCCGCCGCGGGTACGCATGACGGTGCCGGTCTCGGCGAGCAGACGGTGGACGAACCCGTACGAGCGCCCGCAGCCGTCCGCGAGGGTCCGGATCGAGACTCCTCTGCCGTACGCCTTCTTGAGCTCGGCCCCGAGTCTGAGCCGGGCCGGCCCGGTGACGTGGGCGCGGCTTCCCAGCATGTCGGCTCCCTGCTCCCTCGCGGCCGGACGTGAACGGCTACTGGCAGCTGGCTGCCCCGACGTCGCCGGCGTTGACCAGCGCCGTCCTCAACTCCTGCCGTGCGGCCGGGCGACCGGCTGCGGGCAGGGCGGCGGTGGCGTCCAGCAGGGCGCGGGCGTGCCGCCGTACGGCCGCCTCCCGCCATGTCCCGGGCGCCTGGGTGACCAGCACGGCGGCGAGCAGCAGGGCGTCCTCGCTGCCGGGGTGGGCGGCGGCGCGCTCGGCGACGAGATCGGCGTCGGTCAGCGCCGGGGAATGCCCGGCGCTGGAGCGCGTCAGCTCCAGCCATACCGCCTCGTCGACGGCCGTGCCGGCGAACCCGCCCGCCCCGGCCAGCGCGACGGCGGGCAGTCTGGCGGCGAGCGCGGCCCGCCACAGGACCACCGCCGCCTCCACCCGTGCCCGCTCCGCGGGCGGGAGCGGACCGTCTGCGCCGGTGTGCGGCGTGCGGGCGGCGACCGCCTCCAGCAGCCCGGAGGCCGCCGCTGCACCGTCGTCGGTGCCGCCGGCCAGGGCGGTCCACCAGGAGACGGGTTCACCCAGCAGGGCCGGGTCGCCCAGCAGTGCGGCCGCGGTGTGGCCGGCGGCGGCGCGCGCCGGCCCGGAGTCGTCGCGCAGGGCGGCGATCAGGCCGGCGCGGTCCAGGGCCGCGAGGAGCGGCGGGCTGGGCGGTCCCCAGCGCAGCCAGGACGCGGCCGGCGAGGGCCGGGCCGGGGCGATGCGGTACAGGGCGGCACGGTGCTCGGCGGCGAAGTCGGGGGCGTAGCGGTGCAGGGCCGGGCAGCCGTACCCCGATCGCGGTGGCCACGGCCTCCTGGCCGGCGGCTGCGGGAAGCGCGCCGGCCACCGCCCGGAGGATCTCGTCGGGCATCTGGCCGGTGGTGCGGGCCCGGTGGACGGCGTACTCGAGCAGGCACCCCAGCGCCCGCACCCTGGGATCCGACCCCAGCAGCACCGGCTCTCCCGGGGTCCCTGCCGCGGGGGCGCCCGCGGCCCGCGCCGGGGCGGCGGCATCGCCGGCTGGAGCGGAGCCGTCCCCGGCCTCCCCGGTGTCGGCGGCGGGCCGGGTGAGCTCGGCGGCCAGGGCGTGCAGGCGGGTCAGGACGTCCTTCTCCTGGCCGTGGTCCAGGACGGCGCCGGTGCGCCACGCGGCGGTCAGCAGGTCGGCCAGGGCCTGTTCGGCGAAGAACGCCCCGTCGCCCCGGCCCGCAGCCGCGGCGGGGGCCGGCCGGTCGAGGTGGCGGCGCAGGCCGAGCACCGCGGTGACGGCGCCGGCGAGCATCTCCCCGGGGAAGGCTCCGGGACGGTCCGCGTGGACGGCGGCCGCAGCGAGATAGAACGCGCCGAGTTCCGGCAGGGCCAGGGCGGCCAGGACGGCGGGCACCCCGGCGGTCCAGGCGACAGGGTCGGCGGCGACGAGGTGGTGCAGGACCATCGCGTAGCCGTCGTCGCCGGCGTCCCCGGCCCCGGCCAGTGCGGCGGCGGCAGCGAGCGGGCCGCGGGCCGCGGCGACCTGTTCCAGGTCCTCGGCGCTCAGGACAGTGCTCTTCCTGACCGGCTCCAGGACGGGGGCGGTACGGGGGTCGGGCGGGCCGGCTGGATCGTGGCGGCGCAGCGTGTCCAGGACCGGCTCCCAGCCGGCCAGCACACCTGCGGGCAGCACCGGCGACCAGTCCCATACCCGCAGCCACGAGGCGAGCGGCTCGGCGAGGCCGTCCGCCCGGCCCGCGCCGGCGGGAAGGGCCTCCTCCACCGCGGCGGCCGGGGGCGGGGCGCCGGGCGCGGTGCGCACCTGCGTCTCCAACTGGCCGGCGCGGCCGGGCGGGCAGTTCCTGAACACGAGGCCGACGAGACGGGCCGGCTCCGGGGCGGGAGCGGCGGTCACCAGCCGTACCGTGAGCGCGACGGCCCGCTCCCACCACTGCGTCCCGTCCAGCCCGTCCGCCGCCGGGGACCGGGCGGCGAGGTGGGCTGCCATCAGGCGGTCGTGCAGCGGCGCGTCGACCGCGGCCAGCCGGGCCGGGGCGCGGGTGCGCAGCGCCAGGTCCACGCCGGCGTCCGCGTCCGCCGCGGCCAGGTCCAGGACTGTGCGCGCCAGCCGGGGCCCTCCGTACGCGGCCGCATCGCCTGCGTGCACCAGGTCGAGGTCACCGCTGAACACCAGCGGCCGGGAGGCCCCGGGCAGCAGCGCGACGTCGCGGGCGAGCAGAGCGGCCAGCACCGCCCGGATCATCGCGATGTCCGGGTGCGCGGGTCCGCCGCGGCCGTCCGGGTAGGCCGTCACCGCGAGCTCGCGCAGCAGCACCGCGGCCTCGTGGCCCGGCAGCCGGGCGGCGCTCTCGGTGGCGATCTGCTCGCGCATCTTCTGGTCGTGGGCCAGCGCAGCCGCGACCGCTGCGTGGGCTGCGGCCGGATCTCCGGCAGCGGTCCGCTCCTCTGCCGCGCTCTCGGCGGCGGCCACCCGCTCGGCGACGGCCCGCAACGACAGGTGGCCGGCGTGCTCGTCGTCGACCGCCCCGGCCAGCAGCCCCTCCACCGCGATGATCCACTCGCGCGTCCTCGCGGCCCGCGGCACGCTGCGGGCCCAGTGTGCCGCCAGGCGCAGCATCGTCCCCGCCGCCGGGCCTGCGCCGGCGCGCACCGCGGCGGTGCCGGCGAGGACGGCACGCACCGCGGCGGCGCCGACGACGTCGCCGCGGCGCAGCGCGAGGCCCAGCAGCGCGTCCAGGGCCGGGCGGCCGGCCGCGGCAGCCTGCTGCGCCCTGCTGACCGTCGGGTCCGCGCCGGCCGGCGCGGCCAGCCACGCACGCGCGGCGTCCGGGTCGGCGGCGGCGACGTGGTCGAGGAACGGGGCGGCCGGCCACCGTCCTGCGGCCGACCCGTCCGGCAGCAGGAGGTGGGGCGCGTGCTCCTGCAGCACGTCCAGCCACGCCGGAGCCAGGCCGGAGCGGAAGAAGTAGTCGGCGGCACGCGGGTCCGCCCAACGGGCAAGCTCGGCGGCCTCAGCCGTGCCCGGGTCCTTCAGCGCGGTGAGCTGAAGGACCCGGGCCGCGCGCTCCGGCAGCGGCACCAGCAGCTCCCGCGCCGCGCCGAGGAGTTCGGTGTAGAGCAGGGCGGCGTCACCGGGGCCGGCCGGCCGTGCAGGATGCCCGACGCCAGCCCGTAGACCGACCCCCACACATCCAGCGCCGTCTCCTGCGCCGCACCCAGCGTCACGCCCGTCAGCCGCTCGACGATCCCGCGTGCCCGGCCCCGGTGGTAGCCGCCCGGGCGCTCCAACTCGCCGCGCAGTACCCCGGCCGCTCCCGCCACCCGCTCCCACGCCCCGCCCGCCGCACCCGCCGGGCTCCGCGGATCACCGGAGCCGCCGCCGGCGGCGGCAGGGTCGGCGGCCGGCTCCTCCTGCCCGGCGGGCTCGGCGGCGGCCTCCCCCGGCGAACCGGCCGCTGCGGCGGCACCCGGCGCGCTCCGGCGGCGTCCACCGCCGCCAGCAAGTCCTCCGCCGCCGACCGCAGGCCCACCGACCGCGGGGCCCCGGGCAGGTCCAGCAGCGCGTCGGCCGCGGAGCGCACACACGCCGCGGCCACCTCCTGCGGCCGTTCCAGCCCCGCCGCCCCGGTCAGCGCCCGCCGCGCATCGCGCAGCAGCCCCAACGCCCGCACACCCGCATCACCGTGCGCCGCCAGCGCACCGGCGAGGACCTCATCAGCCTCCGTCAGCCCCGCCCCGGGCAACTCCGCCCCGGGCCCTGCATCCCCGCCGGCCGGCGGCATCTCGATACTCACCGCAGCACCGTAAAACCCCCGCACCCGCACCGGAACCGACTGGCTCTCGATGACGATCAGCAGCGTTTCTCGGGCAGTTGCGGGAGGCGCGGATGCCTGGCGGCGGAGGGGAATGTCGATGAAGCGGATGGCACCCTGCGGCGTCGACCCCAGCCGTCCGCCGTCGGCATCGAGGCGGGTCAAGGACAAAGACGCTGGCTACGGGGTCGGGTGGCGCGGTGGTCCGGCGCCGCTGCCGACAGGCGGACCTCGGCCAGAGGTGCCTCCCGGACTCGTCGATATCGAGGGCCGGGCCCGGCGGGTGCCTCCCAAAGCCGTCGAGAAGTGACTTCGCGAGTGCTCGACAAAGCCAACACCCCCAGGGCGCGAGTGTCCGTTGTCACCTAACTCAGTCGTCGTGTCACCGTACTTGGGCGACTGACGTTCCGCGTCAGCCAACCCGGTCGCAGTGGTCACGGACGTCTCCGTCCACACATCGAGCACACTGCGGCCCCGTCCTCGGCTCGCGATGTACGCTCGCGCGCACAACGTGCATCCGCGAGCGGTGCATGACTCACGAGACCGACGCCGACCGCCTCCTGTTCCAGGACGGCGGAGAGAGTCAACGCGTTCGAGGACTGGCACGCGCGGACTTCGCTACCGCCCTTGACCCGATCCCCGGTGAACGTCAGGCCCTCGAAGCACGGGAGGCAAGCCTGAGGGCCCATTGGAACGACCCCGTTGTCTGGACCCGGACCGCCATCGGCGCCGCCCTCAAGATCTACCACTACAGCATGGGCTGCGGCCGCGTCTCCGGTGCCGGGCGGCATCCTGACTCGTTCCACACGCAGTTCGAGTCCGAAGCACAGACGCGTGGTCTGACCCCCTGCGGTGTGGACCACTGCCGCTGGGCCCGTGAAGAGCTGGATCGCCTGCTCCCGCGTGCGCGAACCTGACCGCGGCGTTTGACATTCGATCCAGTCGTTGCAGATCAGAGAGTCGCCCCGACTCGCTTCGCTGTCCAGGGACAGCGAGCGCGGCGGCGCCGGGCACTCGGCCGGGCAGCTGGCACGGCGTGGGGCCGGGGCGGACAGGCCCAGTGTCCCGTGACACGGGATCTTCCTTCTTGCCAGCGGATCTTGCTCGACAGGCAGTCTCTGGCGGCATGGTTTCCGTTGACGCGCGCCAGTTGATCCAGACGCCTCAGGAAACGCCGCTGAGCTGCACTTTCACGAAGGGGCGAGCGCGCTCAACCGGCAAGATCGATTGTCGAAGCCCGCCTCCGGACGACCGCGTTCCGGTGGCTCCGACAGCAGACCTTCGCCACTCAAAGTTCCTCATCCCAGGTCAGCGCCTGCTGGTTGAGGAAGATCCTGTGTCACGGGACACCCAGGGCGTCCACCGCGTCCAGCAGCGCGGCGGTTGCGGCCTTCAGGTCCACCGTGACCTGAGCGCCCGGCAGGCTCAGCAAGGGCATCCGCCGCACCGCGCAGGCACGACTTCCCGATCTCCGCCGGCCGCTCCGGCGCTGCGCCGGCCGGCACCCGGTCCGCGCTCAGGGCGGGCCGCGCGGTACGTGACGTCCGCCGGCCCCAGCGCCCGGACCGCGCCCACATGCCCGCCTCGCCCCTCGCCGGAGCTGATGGGAGAGCAAGCCCGTGCGGGTCAGCTGCCCGAAGGAGTCCGGGCACGCGTTTGTACGGTGCCGGCCTGCTGCGGGGTTGTTCAGCCGGGGTATCGGCCGAGCAGGAGGGCGCCGAGGATCAGCGGGCCGAAGATGCCCAGGAGGTTGACGGCTTTTATCAGTGGGCCGTCGGCGTGGTGGCATCGGGTGGTGTCCTTTTCAGGCGCCGAGGCCGATGTGGGAGACGTAGGTGTAGGCGCCCCAGTCGGAGTCGAGTTCGCCGATGATGTCGTCCCAGATCTCTTCGAGCCCGGCGGTGTCGCCGGCGACGAGGGCGTCGACCGCGTCGTCCCAGATGTAGCGGACCTGGAAGCGGCGTACGTGCAGGTTGCTGCGGCGCCGCGGTGCCTGGACGACGTCCTGGTTGATGGGGTGGATCTCCACCTCGGTGCCGTGGCCGTTGCGGTTGAGGTGCTGTTTCAGGGCGCCGGGGTTGTTGAGGATGTTGGTGGCGCGCAGGTTCCAGTAGGCGGTGTCGATCGCTTCCTGGTTCTCGGGGCGGGGGTGCTGGGTGCCCCTGGTCCAGGCGCGGATGGTGGGGCGGGTCGCGGTGATGCCGGCTTCGGCCATGGCCTGGGCGCCGCCGCCGGTGGTGGTGAGGTAGTTCATGCGGGCCATGAGGCCGCGGCGGGTGTGGGCGGGGGATTTGATGCCGCCGTGGATGATCATGCGTTCCAGGGCATCTTCGAGGGCGCGGCCGAGGGCGTATTTGCCGTGGATGTTTCCGGGGTCACGGTCGGCGCGGTATTCTCCGAAGTTTTTCCATCCGTCGGTGGACATCAGGCGGTGGTCTTCCTCGGCAGGGTGTACTGGTTTTTGAGTTTCATTTCGGCTGGGCTGCGGCCTTCGGTGAATACGGTGCGCCAGTCTCCGCCGGTGAGGTGGAGTTCGTCGGTGCCGCGGACACGGACGATGGTGAGGCCTTCTTTGTGGGCGCGGTGGGCTTTGTACCAGAGGTTGGCGAATGCTTGGGATCTGATGATGTGCATCCACTCGGGTCGGCGGATTTCAAGGTTGGCGTTGGATTCGCCGAGGGTGGAGGTGAATTTTGAGTACATGGCCTTGACGTATTCGACGGCCACGGTTCCGTCGGCGTATCCGGCGGCTTCGCGTTCCAGGGCGGTGTGGCGGGCTTCGGTGAGGACGCGGCGGAATTTCTCCAGCAGGCCTTCGCTGGCTCCGCTGGTCCAGCTCTCGGCGATCACCGGCTGGTCGCACAGGTCGTAGCGGGCGCAGCGGATGAGGAGGCGGACGGTGGCGTCGGTGAGGACGACGGGGCCCGTCTCGCGGCGGTTGCCGATGGGGTCGGGGAGGTGGGGGTGGTGCCAGGCGGGGCGCTGGGTGAGGAGGTGGACGCCGGAGAGTCTGGGGTCCAAGCCGCCGTGGGGGTTGTGTTTGAGTGCACCGATGGGCAGGTGGGTCTTGAAGGCGGACAGATAGGAGGCGTTGGTGTCGAGGGCGGCGACGGTGACGGGGGCGCCGGTGCTGAGCCGGTCGGCGAGGTGGGTGTTGGTCCAGTTGTGGCGTCCTTCCCAGATTTCATCTGAGCCGCCCCTGGTCTTTTTGCGGAGGATTTCGAGGAGTTCCGGATAGACGGTGTGGTCGTAATTCGAGCCGACGCGGGTTTCCTTGAAAAGGGCCATGGCGTCGGGCACGGCCTTTTTCACCAGGGCGGCGGTGGCGGCTTCGACGTCGCCGCCGTGCTCCTGGAGTGCCTGGTCGACCGCGCGGGTGATCTGGCCGGTGTAGTGGGAGTAGTCGCGGCCTGCGTAGCCGCCGCTGCTGGTGTCGGTGGTGCGGGGCGGCCGGGTCCGGTGCGGCTCGGGGGCGGGGGTGGTGGTCTTCGGGGCCGGGGTGGGATTCGACGCGGGTTCGGGGGTGTTCAGGGCGCTGCTGGGTGTGGGGGGTGCGGCGTGTGTGGGGTGGCCGGGGGCGGCTACGGGTGGCCAGGTGGGAGCGTGGGGCGGGGCGGGGTCCCGGTTCTCAGGTTGCTTGGCTAAAGCGGCAGGCGGGGTGGCGGTCGCCAGGGCCGGGGTCGGCGTGGTGGTCGCCGGGGTGGGGGGTTCGGGGGCGTCGTTGTAGGGGGCGGAGTCGGTGAGGCGGGCGTGGGCGCGGTCGGCTTGGAGGGTGAGGGAGGCCTGGGGGCCTAGGTCGCGTTCGGTGATGGCGAGGTGGACGCGGTGGTGGGGGTGGTTGGGGTCGGGGGTGAGGAGTAGGACGGTGTCGAGGCCGAGGGTGGTGATCAGGTCGGGGTGGTCGGTGTCGAGGGCGGCGATTACCGGGAGGTGGTGGGTGCGGGCGAGGTGGGCTAGGGCTTGGGCGGCGTCGAGGAGGCGGGGGCCGGAGAGTGGTAGGCGGGGGTCGTCGGAGGCCTGGAGGCGGTCGACGACGACGAGGGCGACGCCGGCTAGGTCGGTGGTGGTCTCGGCGATCGCGGCGGGGGTGAGGTCGGTGCCGTCGTCGATGTAGAGGGGGGCGGCGGCCAGGTGGTGGTGGAGGGCGGTGACGTCGGCTTGTTCGGTGGGGTTGAGTTGGCCGGTGCGCAGTCGGTGGTAGTCGACGGGGAGGTAGGCGGCGATGAGGCGGGCGGCGACGTCGGCGCGGGTGAGGCCGGAGGCGGCGTAGAGGACGGGCTGGTGGTGGGTGAGGGCGGTGGTGCGGGCTGCGGTGGTGGCGAGGAGGCTTCCGCCAGTGCCGGGGGCGGCGGCGATGAGGTAGAAGCGTCCGGGTTGGAGGCCGCCGAGGGCGTGGTCGAGGCTGGGGATGCCGGTGGGCAGG
Organism: Streptomyces sp. NPDC059477; assembly: GCF_042749375.1. Taxonomy (NCBI): domain Bacteria; kingdom Bacillati; phylum Actinomycetota; class Actinomycetes; order Kitasatosporales; family Streptomycetaceae; genus Streptomyces; species Streptomyces sp. NPDC059477. The sequence goes on from NZ_JBHYUG010000131.1 coordinate 9,336, forward strand.
CCGCGCATGGCAGTAGTGGTGGTGTCGTTGGCGGGGGCGGTACCGGCGGGCCGGGTGGCGGGGGCCAGGAGCGTGTCGAATGCCTGGTGGAGGGGAGCGAGACGACGCGCGGCGTGCGGCGCGGCGGCGGGGATGTCGGCGGGCGCGGGCTCGGCGGGCGCGGTGCCGTTGCTGGGGACGTGGGCGGTATCGGTGGGCCGGGTGGCGGGGCCCGGGTGTACAGGCTGCTTCGGCGCGGCGGCCGTCGGCATGGTGGCGGGGTCGGTGGCCGGCGCCGGGGTGGCTGTGACGGCGGCTGTCGGGACGGGCTCGTTCGGCGCGGCGGCTGCAGGGGCGGCGATGGACAGTGAGGCGGTGCCGGTGGCGGCCGGGGTGGTGCTGCCTGCCAGCTCCGGTGCGGGCGTGGGCGGGGGCGCGGCGA
>NZ_JBHYUG010000131.1:9855-17336 GCF_042749375.1 Streptomyces sp. NPDC059477
CTGCAGGGGCGGCGATGGACAGTGAGGCGGTGCCGGTGGCGGCCGGGGTGGTGCTGCCTGCCAGCTCCGGTGCGGGCGTGGGCGGGGGCGCGGCGATTGGGGGGCGGGGGGCTTGGTCGGGGGTGGCGGGGAGCAGTACGGCGACGGGGGTGGTGTGGCGGCGCAGGATCTGGGGGTGGCCGTGGGCGGCTTCGTGGATGAGGTCGCCGAGTTTCTTGCGTGCGTCGGCGATCCCGTGGACGGGGGCGTGGGTGAGGTCCCAGCCGAGTGCGGTGGCGGCGTGGGGGGTGGTCAGCAGGGCGTGGTCGGTGTCTCGGGCCGTCAGGGGGGTGGGGGCGCCGTTGGTGGCCGCGCGGATCAGCTCGGGCAGCTTGGCGCGGGCCTGGTGGAGCGTGGCCGGGGCAGCGGGGGCGGGGAGGGCGGGCGTCGGCATGGTGGGGGTGGACGTGGTGGCAGGCTGGTGGTCGGAGTCGTCGGTGACGATCTCGCTGGGCGCTGGCGGGGCGGGTTTCTCCGCGGCGCTACTGACGGGCGTGCCGCTGACTGGGGCCAGGGCGGGGGCCGGGCGCGCGGTAGTCGTGTTTGGGATGGCGGCTGACGACGCGGTGGCGGGGGCGTCCGGCTCGGCTGTGGCCGTAGAAGCGGCGGCCAGGACGGGGCGCAGGTATTCGTCGACCACCTGCTGCAGGACCCCGTATGCCTGCTCGGCGCGGTCGCTGGTGGGGCCACCGAACGCGGAGCGGGGCGTGGTGAGCAGCACGTGCCAGTGCGCGCCGGTCGGGCGTAGCTTGGCGGCGGCGCTCAGCGCCAGGCGCAGCGGGCGGCCGGACTTCTCCGCTAGTCCTCCGCGTGGCGGGTTCACCAGGCGGTGGGCGTGTCCGGACAGGTCCTGGCGCAGTGCGAGGGGCACGCTGGCCCATGCCGGGTCCTCGGCAGGAGGCAGCAGGAGGCCTTTGGCCGCGCCGGTCTTGACTGCGGATGAGGAACGTGGGGAGGACACGGGCAGCTCCAGCAGCAGAAGAGGGGGCGGTCGGCCACGCGCCGCACCGGGGTGTAACGCCTGAGCAAGTCTAACCCTCCGGTACATAACTAGGTCCAGGTTTATGTAACGCGCGGGGGGTGAACGGGGGCGTTGTGCTTACCGACGTCCTGAGAGGCGGACGGCAGAGCTACGGACCAGGAAGGCGGGCGCAGGGCCGACGTCGGACCCGGTGCCGGCCCTGCGCAGCAGGCGTAGTCCAGGGCCGATGTTGCAGGGGACCCGGCGATCCAGCGGTGTTGTGCCCGGGGTGGGTGGGAGGAGTGGCGGTGAGACCGGCCGGAGCGTGACCGGCGAGGCGAGCGTGGGTTGCCGTCGGTGTGCTGAAGGTTCTCGGTTGGCGGTGCGCGGGCCAAGCGTAGAGTCGCGGCGCCTCGGGGCAGGTTCAGTCGGCAACGGCTGCGGAACGGCTGCTGTCCTCAGTCTGGAGTCGAGCCGGTCCCGCCGTACATGTCGCGTGGCAAAACTCGTCGGCGGCCTGTTTGCAGTCTTCCGGCCGCGCGGGGCCGCCGTCGCGCGCACCGTGCCGTCCTGGAAACAGCGCCCAGCGTCAATTACGCCTCGGCATCCGGGGCTTCGCTGGCGAGGCGATCGGAGAGCTCAGTCCGCAGCTCAGGCACCGGGATCTGTGCACCCAGTAAGCCTGCGAACTCCCCCAGTCCCCAGGTGATGAGCTGCCCGCTGCGGGTGAGGTAGAGGCCGACCCGCTCCAGACGGTAGAGATCCTCAAAATCCAGTAGCGCGTATCCAGCCAACTGATATGCCGCTGCTGGCGGGAGACGGACTGGATCCTTCAGCGCTTTGAAGTCCAGCAGCAGCTGGCCGGCGATCAGGTCCGCGTCCGCGCCGCCCACCGCGCGCGAGCCGGCGAAGACAGGTCCTGAATAGCACTCCTCGGCCTCGGTGCTAGCTCGCAGCTCGCCGAGGGCGTCCTGTGCAAGCCGCACCTGCGCCGTGAGGTCGTCCACCATGTAATCGGGGACCTGAGCGAGCAAGGCGGGCAACGTCAGCTCGCCGGCCAGACGCACAATGACTGACCCCGGGTACAGGCTGCCGGAGCGGTAGACCTCCTCGAACTACACCATCGCCACGCACAGACGGGCCAGCCGCTCCTCAGCCGCGGCAGCCAGGAGCTGTTTGGGGTTCGGATCTCTTCATGGCTCGGTGGTGTGCTGAGTGGTGCTGGTAGAACTCGGATGTGGCGCGTTTTGATGTGACGGATGCCGAGTGGGCGTTGATCGAGGGGTATCTGCCGGTGGCGGCGACCGGTCCGCTGCCGCGGCGGGTGCGGGATCAGTTCAACGGGGTGCTGTGGCGGTTCCGGGCCGGGACCGGCTGGCGTGATGTGCCGGAGCGCTATGGCCCCTGGTCCACGGTGTATTCACGGTTCAATGCCTGGGCGGGGGCGGGAGTGTTCCAGGCCCTGATGGACGCTCTGATCGCCGAGGCTGCGGCGCGGGGCCGGGTCGGGCTCGAACTGGTCAGTGTGGACTCCACGGTCGTGCGGGCCCACCACGGATCGGCGGGGCTGGCGGTCGCCGGGGAGACCCTGGACGCTCTCGAACAGGCCCTGACCGAGGAAAAGGGGGTCCCGCTGCCGCAGCAGGGACCGGTCCTGCGTGTGATGCCCCGCCGCCCGCATCCGGTGCGGGCACCGGGGACGAGCCGCAACAGGACCGTGCTGCGGCACGGCGCCGCACCCGCGCGAGGGCGAAGGGGCCGGGCTCGGCCGGTCCAGAGGCGGGCTGAGCAGCAAGATCCATGCCGTGGTCGATGCCTCGGGTCTGCCGCTGGCCTTCGTCCTGACACCCGGCCGGGCCGCCGACAGCCCCCGGTTCCAGGCAGTGCTGAACAGAATCCGGGTCGCCGGCCCCGCCGGACGCCCGCGGACCCGGCCCGCCGCGGTGGCCGCTGACAAGGCCTGCTCCTCCAAGGCCAACCGCACCTACCTGCGCAGACGCGGTATCACCGCAGTCATCCCGGAGAAGAAGGACCAGGCCGCGAACCGGAAGAGGAAGGGCTCGGCGGGCGGCCGGCCCGTCACCTTCGACCCTCACCGGTACAAGCAGCGCAACACCGTCGAGCGCTGCTTCCAGAAGATCAAGACCTGGCGCGGACTCGCGACCTGTTACGACAAGTCCCCGGAAAGCTACGAGGCGGGACTCCGCCTCCGAGGATCGATCATGTGGCTGAAGCACCTCACCCCAACCACATGATCCGAACCCCAAACAGCCCCTAACAGCCACCGACAGCAGGTGTCCGGTTCCTCCTTGACCGCCCCTTGCAGTCCGGCTATGTCCGTGAGCGGCATCACGATCTGCTCCATGTCCCCCGGCGGGCTGACAGCAAGAGCGAAGCTCCGTCCGGACCGGGGAACGTGCTCTAGCGTGAGCGCTCCCGTCACCCGCTCGGCAAAGGAGCTCAAGGTGCCCGAGGTCTGGATCGGCCCGCGCCGCTACGCGACGAAGAAGGCCCGGCAGGAAGCGGTGCAGGCGATCCTGCACCGCTACGGCCTCGGGCAGGTCGTCGACCAGGAGGACGACGACCTGCTGCTGCGGGACCTGCTGGACATGCACCCCGACGCGGCGGAGAAGGTCGGCCCGGAGGTGGACCGCTTCCGGATCATCCCCACCCCGCGCGGTCACCACAAAGGCCCGGAAGCGGTCCTGGTCGACGGCAGCAAGGTTGCCTTCTCCTATCCAGAAGTGTCTGGACGCACCCACCCACCGGCAGCGCGTGCTGGCCGCGATGCGCACCGAGATCCAGCTGCAGGTCAACACCTACTACGAGTCCCGCAAGGCGTCCCATACGCTCGTGTCCGACGAGAGCGGCCAGCCTCTGGCCCCCGACGACACACACGTCTCCTACTTCCGCGGCCCGCGCTTCCACGACATCGCGATGGAGTTCGTCCGGGCCGCCGGCGGCTTCGATGCCGTCGGCCTGACCGAAGAGACGGCGCGGGGTCTGGCCCTGTTCACCGACCGGACCCTGGCGGAGCGCTGGCACGCCCACCACCAGGAACATGCCGTGCTCGGACTGCTGTCGGCCAAAGAGAACCTGCGGCGCGCGCGGGTACGGACCGCGGACCGGCACACGCATGGTGCGTTGAGTTGCCCACGATGCACGCACTCTCCCACCCTGTGGAGCGCACCGAGTGGACTCCACCCTCACCTGGTGCGCTTCGCGGTGGCCTCCACTCTCCACTCAGTACGGACGATGTCGTGCGCTTCCACCCGGTGGAACGCACCGCGGTGCGGGTGCGCGGCATCGTCCGCCCCCGCACCACCCCTACGGACGGTGACATAGCGCGGTGCGTCGGGAGGGGGGAATTCCCGCCTCCGCCACCGTGCATCGGAGGCCCGGTGCGGGTCGTCTCCGGGGTGGTAGCGGAGGTGGTCAAGGGGAAACATCGAAGGTCACGCGGAAGTTCGTGGGTGGACAAGGGCTGCTTCTCGCTCGATGGGCTTGGTGGAATCCGGCGGCACACCTGGGCAAGGAGGAGGCATCGAGTACACCGCATCCGATGCACCGTCACCCTGCGTAGCCGCACCGGGTGGAGCGGGCGGGGAGTGGCGACCACTCCCGTGCGCATGGTGCGGTGCGGTGGGTGGGAGTGCGCGGCATAGCCATCGGTCGCACCGGTGCGCCCCATGAACCGCACCGAGCGCACCGGATGCCGGGATGCTCTGCACTCCCCGAATGGTGACAAAGCGGCTCGTCATCAGTGCGCCCAAGGCAGACGAACCGCCTCGATTTCAGGGTCGTTCAGCAATGCGTTGATGAGGGCCGGAGCTCCGGCGACCTTGGTGGCCCATAGGTCGTAGTCGGTGCACAGGACCCAGGAGCGGTCATCGGCCCAGAGGTTGGACGGGCTGAAGTCAGCTTCCGACTGGTCGTACAGGATCTCGGCATCGCCGAGCCGCCCCGCACGCACGTGGAGGTTGTCGAAGTCGGCTGCTCCGAGTGTCAGCGGGTTGTAGTAGGCCAGGCAGCGGGTGTCGGGGCCCGCTGGACTGTACTGGGTGAGGATGGCGATCAGCTGGTTCCAGGTCTCACGGTCCAGGCTCCCTTCGGTCGGCGGGACCGCGCCCAGCAGCCAGCTGCCCTCCTTCTTGGCTGAGGGGAAGCAGCGATAGGAGGGCATCAGCCCGTCAGGCACGATTGGGTCACCGGTCCGCCGGGCAAGCTCGGTCCAGCGAAGCCGCCGCCAGCCGGGGCCGGGGTGCCGGGCACGGCCCAGACCTCCACCCATAGTGATGCTCACATCGTCGAGAGCAATGCCCCCGACGATATGGGGCTGGGCGCTCCCGTCGGCAAGACGTGCCTGGTGGTACTCGTGGTACGACACATCGACAGGCCCCTGCTCGTGCTCGTACATGGCGTTGAGCACCCACACCGCGTCAGGCATCGCCGGAGGCATGAACCCGGTCAGGCCGTCGCCGCACAACTCCAGCAGCCAGTCGGTGGCCCTGGACGGCACGAGCGGCCACAGGCCGGACATCGGGTTCGGTTCCTCGGACATCCGCTCATGGTCCCAGGTGTGAATCCGCCCTTCTGCTAGGGGCCGACATGACGCCGCCCCGAACCCCGCCGCCCAAGCCCGTTTCCAGGTACCTGGCTGGAATGACGAGACGTACCGCAAGAACCGACAAGCCGACCGCTGACTAACGATCTACATCCCAGACAACCGCCCACGACCAGAGTGAGCACCTTGAGAGCCGATCACACCAGCCCTTTGACCTGCGACTTCAAGTTGGCGGCAACTCAGTGGACCGCCCGATCCGCACCACCGTGGTCACCGCTCCCCTCCGTGCACCGGGCACGCGATGGAGGCCCCCATGGCCACTCATCCCCGGCGGCGGCCCCGCGCGGTGCGCCACGGGTTCGGCCGACCGCCGGGTACTGCCGGGAGCGGGAGCGGCGCCGGGCGGGCATCGGCTTCGGCGACGGGAACAGCGCCGCGCGCAGCCGGGCCGCGTCGGCGAGCCGCTTCAGGCGCTGACGCTGCTCCGGCGACAGGTGCGGCGGGGTCGGGGCGGCCATGGGGGCCTCCGTGCTCGAGGGGAGCGATCCCCCGCACCCTCCCCGCTCCCGGGCGACCTCGGCGGTGGGCGGCCGGTCGCGTCCCGGCGTCTGACGCGGTGACTTCGTCGTCCGTCCCGCCGGGCGGGCCGCGGCGCGTCACGGCTGGAGGCCATGGCCTTGGCCTTGGTCGGGTTCGGGCTGCTGGTGCTGCTCGTGCTCCTGGCGGCGCTGGTCGACCGGGTCGGCGGCCGGGGCCGGGGGCTTCCCGTCCTCGAGGGCGCGGCGGCGGGCGTTGGCCGCCCGGGTGATGGCGGCGAGCCGGTCCAGGTTCTCCGGGGTGCGCAGCCACGTCTCCGGGTCGGTCGTACGGCCCTCCAGGTACTCCTGCGGCATCGCGGCCTCCTGGTGGGCTTGGATGGCGGCGGCCCGCTGTGCCGGGGTGAGCGCGGCGTCCCGGCCGGGGTTGTCGACGGCGTGCGGCGCGTCCGACGCCTGGTTGTGGTGTGGTCGGTGTGTGCGGAGGCCGACGCGGTCGCGGCCGGGGCATCGTCCCGTGCGGCGGCGGGCGCGGGGCGGGCGGCGCGGATCGCGTTGCGTACGGCGAGGCTGGCCCGCTCGTATCGGCTCGACTCCCGGGGCGGCTTGCCGTCGGTACCGGCGATCCACCACCGGTCGGGCCCGGCGAAGTCGGCGGTGTAGAAGACCTGGTCGGCGGCCGGGGCCCGGCGGCCGGGCTGGACAACGGTGAACTGACGGCCGTGGTCGGCCAGGGCGCGGCCTGCGATGCAGTCGTCCAGGCCGCGCGTGAACTCCTGGCCGCGCAGAGTCTCCAGCAGGTGCCGGCGGGCCTCGGCCAGGACATGGCGGCGGGCGAACTTCCCGCGGACGGTGAAGACGACCGCGGCGACATCGACGGCGGCGAGCGCGGCGTCCACCACCGGGTCCACCCGGGCGCGGATCGCCGCCCCCGCCGTACGGCAGCGCTCAAGGAGCCCGTCGACCACCTGCCTGCCGAACCTCCGGAGCGCGGAAGCCCGCCACCGCGCGAGCAACTGCTCCAGCGGGCGCGGGGTCTTCTTCGCCGGGCGGGTGTCCTGCGCCGCCTGCCACCCCAGACCGTGCCGGGCCTTCTCACCGGGCAGCCGCCCGTGTTCCTGCGCGTAGGTGTGGGTGAGGCCCTCCATGACGTCCTCGATCCGCCGGCGGCGGGCGGGCAGGCCCACCCCCAGTCCGGGCGCGCACGGCTGCTGGGGGCGGGCGGATCTGGGTTCGTTCTGTCTGACGGTCACGCGGCCTCGGTGGAGGAGCGGTACCGGGCCGCGACGGCGAGGGGCGGCCGGTCGTACGGGTGGGGAGCGCGCCCAGACGGCCGGTGGAGGGCGGATGAGCGGGTTCCGGTGCTTTGGGTTGCCGGTCA
>NZ_JBHYUG010000132.1:0-17195 GCF_042749375.1 Streptomyces sp. NPDC059477
CGCGCCGCCCGGGGCGCGGCGCCCGGCGGGTGGGGGCCGCCCCCCCCGCGCTTTCCGGCGCGCGTGGGCCCCCCGGCCCGGCAGGGCGGCGGATCGACGCCCCGCTCGCCGTGGTCGGAGTAGTAGTCGCCCTGCTGTGCGCGGTGCTCCTCATCCCCCTGGCCGGACTGGTGTGGGCGGCCTTCGGCCCGGGGGAGGGCTTTGGCGGCGGCGAGCTCTCGCTCGACAACTTCCGTACCGTGCTCTCCTCCGACGGCCTCGCGGGAACACTGCTGCGGACCCTGGCTCTCGGAATCGGCAGCGTGGCGGTGATGCTGGCCGTCGCCGTCCCGCTGGCCTGGCTCTACACCCGGACCGATCTGCGCGGCAAGACCGTCATCCTCTTCCTCGCCGCCGCCAAGACGGCGATCCCCGGCTTCCTCGTCGCCCTGGGCTACATCTTCATGTTCAACCCGAGCAATGGGATCATCAACACCTGGTGGGCGGGGTCGGACGGGGCTCCCCTGACGAACGTCTACTCCCTGACGTGGATCATCCTGCTCCAGGGCCTGGACTTCGCGGGGCCCGCCTTCTTCATGCTCGTACCCACGTTCCGGGTGATCGACGTCAACATCGAGGAAGCGGCAGCGGTCCACGGCATCCCCCGGTGGCGGGCGGCCGTCCAACTGCTGCTGCCGATCGCCGCACCCGCGATCGCGGGGGTGTCGGTGTTCTTCTTCATCGTCGCCGTCGAGGTCTTCGACTACGCGGGGATGCTCGGGATGCCCGCGCGGATCACCGTTCTGTCCACCCTGATCTACCAGTACACGCAAGGGACCACCGGCGCCCCCGAGTACGGCAACGCCGCGGCTGTCGGGCTCGGCATGGCGCTCGGGATCGGGCTGATCATGTTCGCCTACTACCGGGCGACCCGACGGGCCGGGCAGCTGGCCACGGTGACCGGCAAGCGCGCCGCCCGCGAACCGATCCGGCTCACCCGGGCGGGCCGGGCCGCCGGGTACGGCTTCATCGGACTGTACGCCCTCGTCGGGGTGGCCCTCCCGGTGCTGACCCTCGTCTGGGCCTCGCTCGTACCCTATCTGCGGCCACCGTCCGCGGAGGCGTTCGGGGAGCTGTCCCTCGCCGCGTACCGCGACGCGGCATACGACCTGGGCGAGGTGCTGCCCACCACGCTCCTGATGGTGGCGGTGGTCCCGACGGTCGCCGTGGCGTTCGCCGCCTGCGCCGCCTGGCTGGTCGCCCGTACCAAGGTACGGGGCCGGCGCTGGCTCGATGCGCTGATCATGATGACGCTCGCGGTCCCGTCGATCGTGATGGCGGTGTCGTTCGTGTACGTGGGCCTGTCCGCGTACCGGTGGCTGCCGCTCTACGGAACCGCGGCCTTCCTGGCCCTGGTGGTGGCATGCCGTTTCGTGGCGACCGCGTACCGCACCCTGCACGGAACGATGCTCCAGGTCCACGGCGAACTGGAGGAGGCGGCGGCCGTCTGCGGCGTGCGCCGGGGACGGGCGTTCGTGTCGGTCGTCCTCCCTGTGGTGCGCGGCAGTCTCGCCTACGCCTGGTTCTGGACGGCGCTGCTGACCATCCGCGAACTGACCATCACCCTGATCCTGTCGAGCGACGGAACGGACGTGATGTCCACCCGGATCTTCGGCTACAGCTCGGCGGGCGAGACGAGTCTGTCGGCCGCCCTCGGGGTGGTCCAGCTCGGCCTGATCACGGTCCTGCTCATCGCCTTCTGCCGCGTGGCCCGCCGCCAGTCCCTCTAGGAGTCCCACCATGATCGAACTCGAAGGTGTCTCGAAGTCCTTCCCCCAGGGCCGGGGCCGGGTGCCGGCGCTGCGCGACGTCTCCATCTCCGTCACCGAGGGCGAGTTCTACGTCCTGCTCGGCGCGTCCGGCTGCGGAAAGACCACCACGCTCCGGATCGTGGCCGGGCTGGAGCGTCCGGACTCCGGAGTGGTGACCATCGACGGCCGCCGGGTCTCGGGCGGCACTCCCCCGGCCTGGGTGGGCCCCGAGGAGCGGCCCCAGGCCATGGTCTTCCAGTCGTACGCGCTCTGGCCCCACATGACCATCCGGCAGAACATCGCCTTCCCCCTGCGTCGGGGCGTGCGCCGCGCGGGGCGGGCGGAGGCAGCCGCGCGGGTCGAGGAGGCGCTGGAACTGTTCCGGCTGACCGAGCAGGCGGACCGGAAGGTGACCCGGCTCTCGGGCGGCCAGCAGCAGCGGGTCGCGCTGGCCCGGGCGCTGGCACTGCGCCCCCGGGTCCTGCTGATGGACGAACCCCTCTCCAACCTCGACGCGAGGCTCCGGATGGACCTCCGGATGGAGCTGAAGGAACTGTCCCGGCGCACCGGCGTCACCTGCCTGCTCGTCACCCACGACCAGGAGGAGGCCATGATGCTCGCCGACCGCGTCGGCCTGATGCAGGGCGGAGGAATGGTCCAGGAGGGGTCGCCGGAGGAGCTGTACACGTCGCCCGCCTCGGAGTTCGTTGCCGACTTCCTCGACCGCATGAACCTCATCCGGTCCGCCTGGGTCACCGCGTCCGGCCCGGACGGCCTGGAGGTCACCGTCGGCGGCTCGCGGCTGCGCACCAGCCCCGGCAGTCATCCCCCAGGTGCCCACGTCACCATCGGCATACGGCCCGACGACATCATGCTGGAGACGGGTGACAGCGGAGCCGGTACGGAGGAGGACGGAACGAACCTCGTGTCCGGCACCCCGGTCGACCACCACTACCTGGGTGGAAGTTATCTCCACCGGGTGGAGACACCACTGGGCCTGCTCAACGTCCGGGCGTCCACGGACCCCGAAGCGGTCGCGTCCGGCACGGTTCGGCTGCGGCTGCCCGCGGAGAAGCTGATCACCATGACACCCGCGTCCGCCGAGCGGAACGAGGCGACGGTCCGCTGAGCCGGCCGCCACCGGGGAAGGCGAAACCGGCGCCGCGAAAACCTCCGTAGGCCGGCGGACGCGGCATCCCGCACTCCCACCGAGTCCGGGTCGCCGGGTCCGGCCAGGCCGCACGGCCCGCCACGTCGTTCGTGCCGAGCACCGTGTTCACCGGTGGAGTCGCCGTCTCCCTGTTGGTCGCGTTCAGCTCGTTCATCGGCTTCGAGTCCGCGGCCCTGTACGGGGAGGAGTCCCGCAACCCCAACCGCACCGTGCCCCTGGCCACGTACTGGTCCCCTCGGGGTCATCACCGTGTTCTACGGGATCACCAGCTAGATCGGCGTCGGCGCGGTGGACGCCGACCAGGTGCGGTCGGTCGCCGGGACGGAACTCGGCAACTACTTCTTCGCCATCAACGACCAGTACGTCGGCAGTGCCATGACCACGGTCATGTCGGCGCTGCTGTGCACCAGCCTGTTCGCCTCGCCGGTCGCCGTCGCGGGCCACGCTCGTCATCACGGCCGTCAACGTCGTGGTCCCGGCGATCTACGCCCTCGCCAGCCTCGACCCGTACCTTAACCTCGCCACGACCATGGCGGACTCGGTGTCGTCGGCATCATCACGCTCCAAGGACTGGCGGCGGCCTCCGTCATCGGATACTTCCGCCGCCATCCCGGCCGCCACTGGTGGCGCACCCTGGCCGCCCCCGCCATCGGCCTCGCCGGACTGATCTACGCCGTCGTCCTCGTGGTCGACCACTTCTCGCTGCTGACCGGGTCTACGTCTACCGCGATCTGACCTCCGACGTCCACGCGTCCCAGGAGCCCGGCCAGCCCACCGCCGGCCACTGCCCCAGAACATCCCCTGACCGGCCCCCGAGCGCCCCCTGACCAGCCTCGGAACGGAATCCCCGGCCAGTCCGCCGGGGGCCGGGACCGCAAGACGCGCGACGCGCTGCACGGGGGCCAGCAGCGATCCGAAACATGCGGTCGAGAGCACGGCTGCCAGTTCCGCCGCAAGTCCGCCCCGGTCGGTGTCCTGGTCCACCACGACGGTCCGCCGGGTCCGCCGCACCGAGGCGAGGACGGTGGGCACATCGAGCGGTTCGAGGGTGCGCAGGTCGATGACCTCCACGCTGATCTCGTCCGCGAGGGCCTCGGCCGCCCGCAGCGCCAGCTCTACCCCGAACGAGGAGGTGACCGCGGTGACCTCGTCGCCCGGCCGCACCACCTTCGCCTACCCGAAGGGGATCGTGTACCGCTCGTCGGGCACCTCCGTACGGTCCGCCAGGGTGTTCACATGGGCCATGAACAGCACCGGGTTGGGATCGGCCACCGCGGTGGCCAGCAAGCCCTTGGCGTCGTAAGCGTTGGAGGGAACCGCGATCTTGAGCTCGGGGCCCTGCAGACCGATACCGAGAGGCAGGACCGAGTGGTCGGCCGAGCCGGTTCCGCCGCCGCCGATCAGCAGCATGGTCAGCGGTACGGCCTGGTCGTGCAGCATCTTCTAACTGGGGGCCAGCAGGAACAGTTCCTCGAAGGAAGCCATGGAGAAGGAGGCGATGTGTTCGAGGTTGGGCCGGTAGCCGGTCGGTGCCATGCCAATCGCGGCTCCGGCGGCCGTCGATTCCGCGAGCGGCGTGTCGATGACCCGGTCCGGCCCGAACTCGGCGACCAGGCCGGCTCCGGTCCCGAACAGCGAGCCCTGGACGGACTGACCGATCAGCTGCGTCCGCTCGTCCTGCGCCATCTCCAGGCGGGTGGCTTCCCGGATGGCCTGGACGATGTTCTTTCTGGGCACGAGTACTCTCCGATTCCGCTGGTGGTGTGATCAATCGGCGTACGTCGCGGCCCGCAGGCTCTCGACGGTCGGCACTATGTCCGGGGCGCTGCGGGGCGAACCGGTCGATCTCTGCGATCTCCGCGGCCACCTCCTGTTCCATGGCTGCGAACTCCTCGTCGCCGAACAGCTCTTCACGGGCCAGCCGCTCCCGGGTCAGCCGCAGCGGATCACGGTCCAGGCCCTGGACCTCACGCTTCGCCGCGAGGGTCAGATCGGCCTGGCCCTCGGAGTGCGGGCGGTAACGGAACGTCTTCGCCTCGATGAACGCCGGCCCGTATCCGGTGCGGGCCCCTTCCAGCGCTTCGGCGACCGCCTCGGCCACAGCGAACACGTGCTGGCCGTCGACGACACGGGCGGGAATGCCGTAGCTCTCGACCAGTTCCTTGTAGTCGCCTGATGGGCCCGCGTACGTGCTGGATCGCGGGGTGTGGACGACGTTGCTCGCAGAGATGGACGACGGGCAGCTTCCGCAGGGCCGCGAGGTTGAGGCTCTCGTGGATGTTGCCGCGGTTGGCGGTGCCGTCGCCGAGGCCGCACAGTACCGCTTGGCCGGCGCCGCGGTGGTGTGCCGACACGCCGAATCCGGTCGCGACGCCGAGGCCCGCGCCGAGGAATCCGAAGATGCCGACCTCGGGTGCGACGACGTGGTAGCCGGACCGGCCCTGCGCGCAGTCGGACGCATTCCCGAAGTGCTCGGCGAACAGCGGCCGGGGATCCTCGCTCCGGCTCAGCCAGACCCCCCGGCTCCGCAACGACGAAGCCTACTTCTACTTGTGGGGCTACAAGGGGCCAGGGTCCACCATGGTCGTCACCCCGCTGAGAGGCAACGCCTCGATCCGGCACGGTTTTCGGGCGTCGATCGTGCCTGGCATCGACCCTGGCGCGACACCCCCTCCGGTGACCCTTCCGCCGGACTATCCCAACTGACGCCAACCGCCGGCGACGTCAGCTCGCCTCCGGGGCGGCGAGCAAGGTGCGGAGCTCGTCGACCAGTGCCTGGGTGGGGGTGGCGTTGGACTTGAGGACCGTCTGGGAGCTGAATGTGCCGAGGCCGAGCGAGAGTACGGTCCATGAGGCGTCGGGGTCGACCCGGCCCTCGGGCGTCATGCGAGCCAGCAGAGGCGTCAGCGCGTCGTGCAGGTCGGCGATGTCGCGCCGCTGCGACTCGTACAGGTGGGGTGTGCGCATCGACTCGGCCCAGACCTGAACGACTAGCGAGGAAGCGTCCTCCACGTCGAGAACAGTGACCATCTTGCCAATGATGAGATCGACGATCTGCGGGATCCTCAGCGCGGGCTCCCTCGACACGGCTTCGCGCAAGGCACACTGAACGGGCTGCATGATCGATTCGAGCAGCGCCGTGATGATCTCCTGCCGACCGGAGAAATACCGATACACGGCCCCGGACGACAGACCTGATTCGGCGAAGATGTCCGGCATGGAGGTCGCGTGCAGGCCCTTGCGGGCAAAGCAGATCGCCGCCGCATCGAGGATCTGCCGCCTGCGGCACTCACGGAATTCCGCACTGACTCTGGGCATATCCAAGGAGAAGCCGCTGGTTCACCATCCGAGGTGCCCGAGCCGAGTGACAGGAAGGATCGTTCTCCGCAGCGCCCGGTGAACCACCCGGACCGAGCGGCGCCAGGTGACCCGCCGGGCGCCGCTCGTCTTCGTGCTCAAGGTGCTGCGGACGTACCTCACCCGACCTGCGAAGATGCTCTGCTGAGTGCCCGTCCTTCCCCAGCAGCGACTTGGAGCTTGTTCGTTGCGGCCTGGACCGGGCGGGTCCGCCTGTGTCTGTGTGGCGGGCCCGCTTGCGGTGGAACGGCTGCCGGTTCAGCTGGTCTTGACGGGGGTCAGGGTGAAGCCGTCGTTGGGCTTGCCCGCGAGGAGGTCGGCCAGACCGCCGCTGAGCGCGTACGTCGTCGCGCTCGGGCCCGCGGTCACGTCGCTGGTGACGGGGTCTTCAACGGTGTCGGTGACCGTCACGGCGGCTTCCTTCCAGCCGTTGCGGGGCTTCACGTGCTGGATCTGGGCGGGCTCGCCGGACAGCAGACCGCTGCTGACCGCCGTGAGTGAGCCGTCCTCCAGCAGCTGCATGCCGGCGGTGGGGGATGCCAGCGGCGCGGAGAGCTGCACCTTCGCCGCTTCTTCGGGATGCTCGACGGGCACCCTCACCAGGGAGCCGTCGGCCATGGCGATGATCAGCTGGTTCCCCTCCACCCACTCCACCGCCGCCATCCCCACATCGTCGAGGAAGTTGGGAATGTCCAGCGTGCCCTGGAGCAGGTCGCTCCGCAGGAAGACCGAGGCGCGGCCCTCGGTGTCGATGCGGAACACGGTGGGGGTCAGCTCGTCGACGGCGTAGGCGGTGCCGTCGGGGGCCACCGTCACGTCGGAGATCAGGTGCTTCTTGCCGTCGAGGGCGATTGCCGTCAGATCGACGCACCAGTCCTGCTCGCCGGTCTTCAGGTCGTAGCTCCCCACACCGGCGATACCGAAGGGCGACTCCTTGTCGGAACGGTCGGCAGTGCCGTAGTCCACATTGCTGACCAGGATGCGGTCCCGCGCGCGGTCGACGTTGACGGCCTGGGCGGACACCAGCTCCGGGTCGTCGATGTGGGTGCGCACCTTTCCGTCCGGGCTGACAGCGTAGACCTTGCCCTGCTTCAGCGAGCCGGCGAAGAACGTCTGCGACTGCGCGTCGTAGTCCAGCGAGTGCGGGAACACCTGCGGGCCGTCGGCCTTGATGGCGCTGGGGGCCTTCTGCTCGATCTGCTCGATCCGGGGCTGCTCGGAGCCGGTAACGGAGTTGGCTCCGTCGGAGGAACTACTCACGGCCAACGCCGTTCCGGTGGCCGCCATGGCGACAATTGCCGCGCCCGCGATGGCGATCTTCAGCTTCGTCTTCTTCATTGTTTCTGTTCCTCACAAGAGTTGGGGCCGATGGGTACCGCGGTGCCCTGGTACCGCGGAGCACCAGGTGTGGTCACTCGCCGATGTCGCGTCCGAGGAGGGCGGCCAGCCGGTCGAGCGCGGGGGCGTCCTCCGGAGCGTTCCGGTACGGCGCGAACGGAGCACCCGGCCCGGAGGGCAACTGCTCCAGCAGGCCGCGGGCGAACTCGATCTCCCGCTCGACCGTGGTGTCGTCGAACAGAGCCTTCTGGCCGATGGACCGGGCCAGATCCCAGCCGTGCACCAGGTGCTCGACGGTTTGCAGGTGCAGTGCCACAGCGCCGGGCACCTCACCGATCGGGGCCTGCACCATCCGCTCCAGCGCTCCCGGCGTCTCGAAGGCGGACACCAGGGCGGCGGCCGACGTCCGGAACGTGTCCTTGAGCGGTTCCGGGGCGGCGTCGGCATCGGGCACCGCAACGGGCAGCTCCGCCCCCATCACGACGGCGAAGGCGCGCTGTCCCGCCACCAGATGGTCGATCAGCTGCTGGACATTCCATTCGGTGCAGGGCGTGGACGCGCTCCGCTGTTGCTCCTGCACGGCCTCGACCAGGCAGGCGACGGTGTCAACCACCTCGGTGAAAGCGGTGACGGGTGTGGTGGACATGGGGAACCTCCAGGAGAAGTGAAGAAGCAACGCGCGTACTCGCCGGTGGCGTGCCGGCACCGCGTGGCGATGCAGGCACGCGGGTGCGCAGAGGGGAAGACGACGCAGGGGGGAAGTGAAAAAGAAGGGCGGCAGTCTCACCGGCGGCAGGAAGGCGGGCGCGACAGGGTCCCTGCGGCAGCCCTTGCCGGCCTCGGGCCGGGGGCAGCCTCGGCCCGGTGGCTGCCGAGTGATGATCAGACGGGACGTGTCGGGCGGAGAGTGGAACCGCGGCGGCCGGCCGGCCGAATCAGGAGCGAGCCGGAGGAACGACGTGCGCGGGGGTGCCGGCGGCGGGGCGGGCCGTCGTCGGCCGGTCCGCGGCGGGCAGGAGGGTCTGGTTGAGCAACCGCAGTGCCGCCTGAGCGGCGGAGTCCGGCGCCGCCGTCGTCACCACCACCCGGATCCCCTGCCCCCGGGGAACCTGGAGCGAGTGCTGCACCACGTCCAGCTCTCCGACCATCGGATGGCGCATCCGGTACTCCGCCATGTCCCACCCGCGCACCCGGTGCTCGGCCCACAGCGCGGCGAATCGCGGGCTGCGCATGGTCAACTCGCCTATGAGGGTGGCCAGCTGCGTGTCGTTCGGATATTCACCGACAGCCTGCCGCAGCTTGCCCACCACGTCCCGTGCCTTCCTGGGCCAGTCCACGTACAGGTCGCGTGTATGGGCGTCCAGGAACACCAGCCGGGCGGTGTTGGGCCGCGTGGCTGTGTGATCCGGGCTGTCCGGGGCCAGGTGCCCGGCGAACAGCGCATGACCGGCGCGGTTCCACAGAAGGATGTCCGAACGCCGGCCGAGGACGACCACGGGTGAGTCCCCGAAGGCGTCCACCAGTTGGCGCACCGCCGCGGTGACCCGCTCGGCGGGGAGCCGGCGGCGGCTCTGGCGGGCATCACCGGTCAAGGTGCGCAGATGGAGCCGCTCCGCGTCATCCAGCCGCAGAGCCGTGGCCAGCGCATCGAGGACCTGCGGCGAAGCGTTGAGCGACAGCCCCTGCTCCAGCCGGATGTAGTAGGCCACGCTGACACCGGCCAATTGGGCCAGTTCCTCACGCCGCAGCCCCGGCACCCGCCGCCGGTCGCCGTAGTCCGGCAACCCCACATCTGCCGGCTTCATCTGCGCCCGCCGCGTGGACAGGAACTCACCGAGGAGGGATTTGCCGTGCGTTCGTTCGTCCATGCGGTCGAGTATGGCGACGGTCTCCGGACATAGCCTGCCCCTCGGAGTAGCAGCCACGACAACCGGAGAGCACGGGTGGCACCCCTTCGCAGACCAGCGTGCTGAGCAGGGCTTCCTCGCCCTCGTGCGGTCGAAGAGGTTCCGCTGGGCGGCAGCGTGCCGGTCCCTGTACGCCTGGATCCGTACCGCGCCGGACCTGGTGGGCGGCGGATTCACGGTCGACCAGTTCCTGCTGGATCAGCGCTGGGGCGTGCATGTGGCGTTGGCCGTGCTTCTGTTCGCCATCGGCATGCTCAGCGCGCTGCGGGCGATCAGCCGGTAGGGGCACAGCGAGGGGGCGATGCGCCGGGGCGAGGACCTGCCGGTGACAGCGTTCCCCACGCTGCTGGGACTGTCGGTCGCGGCCGTCGCCGTGATCATGCTGGTCGTGTTGTTGATCGAACCGGACCGGCCGATGGGGGCCAACCCGGGGACGCTGCCGCGGGACTCCGGCCTCCAGCCGGAGCGGACCCGGCCGGCCTGGCGGCGTAGGGCCCCGGCGTACACGGTCGTGGCGGTGCTCGCGGGCCGGCACGTCGTGCGGGCACGAGGTGACGGCGGTGGGCGTGGTCGCCGCGGCGTTGAGCGCGCTCGGGTGGGCGGCGTTCCTCTGGGTGGCGCACCGGCGGACCGTGGCGCTGAACACGCCACGCGCGTGTGTGCTTCCGGTGCGCCCGGGGGTGGCGCGGCGGTCTGTGTGATCGGCCTGGCGGCGTTCGGGGTGGCGGTGCCCTGAGTGTGCTTCGAGACTCTGGGGCCTCTGAGCGGACGGGTATCCCCTGGCTGGGGGATCTGGTCCCCCGTGCGAGCTACGTGCGGATGTCCACTGTGGGGTGACGTTTGCGGATCACTGAATCCGTAGCGTGGGGTGCAGCCGCGGCGCACGGGTCGCGGCCTCAATTCTCTTATGGGGAGAGCACCATGATCCGCCAACACAGGGCATCCGCGGCGCTCGCGCTGGTCTGCGCCGTGGCCGGTGCAGGGCTTGTCGGCTGCGAGGAAGCCCGGACCGCGGATTCGAAGCCGTCCGCGAGTGCCACGGCCGCCGGTGGCGCGGACGGGGCCGCCGAGAACACCTCCTTCACCGGTACGAAGAAGATCGAGGTCGAAGGCCGTTCGGTGAACGTGTCCTGTTCGGGCGATCCGGTGGAGAACCGGCCGGTCATCGTTCTGCTGCACGGGGGCGGTGACGGGCTGGACACGATGGCCGACCTCCAGGAGACCCTGGGCGCACAGCACCGGACCTGTTCCTACGACCGGCTCGGCGCGGGCGCGAGCGATCAGCCCGACGGTCCCCAGACACTCGAAGACGGCGGGAAGGTACTGACGGAGGTGCTCGACCAGGTCGCCGGGGACGCGCCGGTCGTCCTGGCCGGGCATTCGCTGGGCGGGCTGATCGCCGCCAGGTACGCCCCCGACCATCAGGACAAGGTCGAGGGGCTGGTCCTGATGGACGCCACCTCACCGACACAGAGCGCCGACCTCCAGGAAGAGATCCCCGAGTCCGCCACCGGCACGGCGGTCGACCTGCGTGAGCAGACCCTCGCGGTCCTGCGGGGCGAGAGCCCGGAGAAGCTTGTCGTGCCGGACGGGGAAGTCCGCTCCGCGGGGAACATCCCGGTGGAGGTGATCCAGCACGGGAAGCAGTACCTCGCCGCTGTTCCCGAGTACGGGCAGGACCTGGAGCTGGCGTGGTCCGAGGGTCAGCGCAAATGGCTCGCGATATCCAGCGACAGCGAACTGAGCACGGCCGAGAACAGCGGACACTACATCCATGTCGACGAGCCCGATGTGGCGGTCGCGGCGATCCAGCGCGTCGTCTCGAAAGCCGCGGGCTGACGCACCGCCGGGAACGCACCAGCAACCGCACCAGGAACCAGAGAACGTCACCGGCACGCCGTCAGGTGACCAGGCCGTGACGGTAGGCGTAGACGACGGCCTGGACACGGTCACGGAGTCCCAGCTTGGTGAGGATGCGCGACACGAAGGTCTTGACGGTCTCGGGGCTGATGTGGAGTGCCGCGGCTATCTCACTGTTGGAGAGGCCGTCCGCGATGAGGTGCAGAACCTCCAGTTCGCGAGGGGTCACCGGTAGGCCGTCCGGGGCGTGCCCGGGGGGCCGGATCCGGGCGGCGTGCATGCCCACGAGCCGACGCGTCACCTCGGGATCCAGCAGTGCGGCCCCCGTCACCACGGTCCGGATCCCGTGCAGCAGTTGGTCCGGCGGCGCATCCTTGAGAAGGAAGCCGCTCGCACCGGCGCGCAGCGCCTCGTACACGTACTCATCCAGGTTGAACGTGGTCACGACGAGCACCTTCGCGGCATGCGTCACCCCGGCCCCGGCGAGCAGGCGGGTGGCCTCGATGCCGTCGAGCACGGGCATACGTACGTCCATGACCACGACGTCCGGGGCCAGTTCGCCGGCCAGCTCGACGGCGGTGCGACCGTCTCCGCACTCGCCCACGACCCGCAGGTCGGGCTGGGCGTCGATGATCGTGACCAGTCCGGTGCGGACCATCACCTGGTCGTCGCAGACCAGTACCCGGACCGGCGCGGTCATGACGGTTCCCCGGTGGGTATCCGGGCCCGTACGGTGAAGCCGCCGTCCGGGAGGCGGTCCGCGCTGAAGTCGCCGCGCAGGGCGTCGACCCGTTCGCGCAGACCGGAAAGGCCACGGCCGCTCCCGCCGGTGGACGCGGCACATGAGCCGGAGCCGTCCGTGCCGATCTCCACGGTGATCTCCCCCTCGCCGTGGTGCACCTGGACCGAGGTGCGGCTGCCGTGGTCGTACTTGAGTGCGTTCGTCAGGGCCTCCTGCACAACCCGGTAGACCACGAGGCCGGTGCCGGCCGAGAGCGCGGGAGCGCCCTTCTCCGTGAACTCCACCGGCTGCCCGGCCCGCCGGGTCTGCTCCACGAGCGGGAGGAGTCCGCTGACGGACGCGCTCCTGGTCCCGGTGTCATGGTCGGGGTTGAGCAGGTCGAGCAGGTGCCGCAGATCGGTGATGGCCCGCCGGCCGGTGTCGGCGACGCCGGTCAGGGTCTCGTCGAGCCGACCGGGCGCGGCGGTCAGATAGCGTGCCGCCTCGGACTGCACGACCATCGCCGTCACATGGTGAGTCACCACGTCGTGGAGTTCGCGGGCGATCCGGGTGCGTTCGGCGGCGCGGGTGTCATCGGCGACGCGGCGGCGGCGTTCTGACTCGGCGGCCCTGTTGGATCGCAGCCACGCGCCGATGCCCCAGACGAGAGCCAGCGCCAGATAGAACGTGACGAACTCTTCCACGGGTTCACCCGGGGCGAGCTGGTCGAGCGCGACGGCCAACGGCACGTACGCGGCCGAGAACAGCAGTACGGTGGCGCGCCGCTGCCGTTCCAGCCGAGAGCCCAGGGTCAGCACGGTGAGGGCCAGTACGGTGCCCGCGAAGGAGTGGTAGCCGCGGAGCTGGTCGAGAGCGAAGCCGGTCGACACCAGGGTGAGAGCGACGACGGGCCATCGTCGGCAGATGACGAGCGGAAAGCACTGGAGGGCGACGGCCACGACGGCGAGCGCGTCGAAGGGGCGGTCCGGCACACCGCCGAGCACCGTTCCGTGACTGTGCAGCGCCGGCACGAGCGACCCTGCGAAGAGCAGCACCCCGACGGCGAGATACCGGACCGGGCTGCCGACGGGGCGCCACCACTGCGGGGCCTGCGGAAGGTTGGTCACCGGAAGAGCCTAGTCCCGTACGTCACGAGCCGTGTCCGGTGCCGCGGTGGGCGATGGCGGGGGGATCCCGGCGGCCCGGACCTGCTGCGGTACTTGTCGTGGTCGTAGCCCCGGTCGGCGTGGAGCGGTCCGGGCACGGCCGATCGGGCTCGGAGCGCTTTTGAGCAACTCCCGTTGTCCCACGGGATCGGCCGTTCCTCCCAGGTGCGGGGAGGAACGGCCGGTGATGGGACGGTGTCCGGATCTGCTGGTGCTGGGGTGTGTCAGGTGCAGTTGATGAGGAGTGAGGTGTTGGCGGTGCAGGTGCGGGATGCGCTGTCGTTGGCGGGGTTGGGGTCGGTGGGTGTGCTGGTGGTGCGGGTGGCGGTGACGGTGTAGGGGGTGCCGAGGCTGAGGACGGCGACGGGCACGGTGATCTGGCGGGTGGTGCTCGCGCCGGGGGCGAGGCCGGTGGTGGTGCAGGTGGCCTTGCCGGTGGTGAGGGTGCAGTCGGGGCTGGTCGCTCCGGTGGGGGTGGGCAGGTCCAGGGTGACGGTGGCGGAGGCGAGGGTGCGGGGTCCGTGGTTGGTGAAGGTCACCGTGTAGTCGATGCGGCCGTTGAGCAGGCCGGGGTGGGCAGTGGCGGTCAGTTCCACTCCGAGGTCGGCGGTGGGGCGCTGGGCGATCGCGATGTCGACGGGGGTCGTGCCCACGGGGATGCCGCTGGTGGTGTGGGTGGTGGTGTCGATCACGGAGACGGTGGCCGAGTTGCCGTTGGCGGCGTAGACCTGGCCGCCGTCCGGGGTGACGGCCACTCCCCTGGGGGTGTTTCCCGAGGCGGTGGTCGCGGTCACGGTGTTCGTCGCGGTGTCGATCGTGGCGACGGTGGCACCCTGGCCCCGGGAGACGTAGACGTGAGCGCCGTCCGGGGACGCGGCGACGTCGTACGGGCCGTCGGTGAGAGGGACGTTGGCGGACACGGCGTTGGTGGTCGTGTCGATCACCACGACGGAATTGGAGTAGGGGCGGGTGACGTAGGCTCGGCTGCCATCGGGGGTGACGGCGACGCCCTGGGGGAATCCGCCGACGTTGACGGTGGCGGTCACGGTGTTCGTCGCGGTGTCGATCACCGATACCGAGCGGGCGTTGTAGTTGGTGACGTAGGCGCGGCTGCCGTCCGGGGAGACGGCCACCTCCTGCGGGGCGCTGCCGACGGTGATGGTGGCGGTCACGGTGTCGGACGCGGTGTCGATCACCGTCAGCCGCTGGAGGGCACTGTTGACGACGTAGACGCGGGTCCCGTCGGGCGATATGGCGATGCCGTTGGCACCGCCCCCGACGAGGATGGTTGCGGTGACCGTTCCCGTCGCGGTGTCGGTCACGGAGACGGAGCCGGCGTCCCCGTTGCTCACGTAGAGGCGGGCTCCGTCCGGGGAGGCGGCCACGCCTTTGGGGCCGTCGCCCACCGGCAAGGTGGACGTGACGGTGGCGGTGGCGGTGTCGATCACGGAGACCGTGTCGTCGCTGTAGTTCGTCACATAGGCGAGCGGCGCTTCAGCCGTGGTCCGTGCCGCAGGTAGGGCAGGGGCGGAGTGCGCGGCCGGGGCCATGGCGGTCAGCGAGGCCACGGCCAGGCCACAAGCACCGGCGACCGCGAGGAATCGGCGGCCGGACTGCATCCAGGGCCGGACAGGTGTGGCGGACAGGCTCATACAGGCGTTCCTCTCCCATCGGGCACCGGCGTAGGAGCACATGGCCATGCGGCCGGCCGGTGGCCCGTGTGGTGATGTCGTGGAAGTGGGTCAGACGGTGGCGCGACGGGACATGTGCCGCACAGAGCGGAGGCCCGGGGCGGTGGCCCAACCGGAGTGCACCCCTCCCCCGGATATCGGGTGACCATGACGGGACGGGGGGGTTGGCGTCGGCGAGGGTGTGCTGCCCCGTGCGGGCCGACCGCGTGCGGAAAAGGACTCGTAGCCACCGACCGGGGGCGATGTTCTCGGGCGGGCCACCTCGTCCCTGGGGAATGTGGTCACGTGACCGTGAATCCCTCTTCGCGGAACCGGCCGCGGCGACTGAACCGCCGTGATCAAAGGCTGCCCCACAGCAGATCGCCCGTGTGATGCAGATCCCAACGGGTCCTGATCACGCTGGTGTATGACCGACGAATACCTCTTGCGCTCCGTTGCAGCCTTCTGAATCGGCCCGCAGCCAGGAGTCTGCGCCTGTCGGGGCCCCTGACACCGTCGGCTCCGCTCGGCTCGATCGGATCGTGGACGGCACCCTGAAGCCGGTCCGCGACCACGCTGTCGGCGCGTACATCAACACACCGGGCTGATCGTCCCTCACCCGCGAACGTCCCGGACAGCCGCTGCTGAAGGGTGAGGAAGAGGAAAATGCCGGCCATCGCAAGGTCCGCGCCCGCGTCGAGCACAGGTTCTCCCTCATGAAGAACCACGAGATCCTCTGCGACCGCCGGCAGCACGGCGACCGTCTCCATCACTCCGTCCAGGCCGTCGCCCGCATGCATAACATCGCCCTCACGGCATGACCGCACAGCAACCTTGGCCGACGACAACACAGCCTTCTCCAACACTCTTCAGGAGGTGCAAAGCAAAGTACCCCCCAATCGAACAAGCGGACTCTCGTGGGTGCACGGCCAGGGGGACATGCCCCGTTGGCTCCCCTGGATGCCTTCCACGCGAAGCCGTCGCTTGGCATGCGCCGAGCACAGTGTTGTCAGTGCGGTAGTTCGACTGTCCGAATGCTCAGGGCGGCCGTGCCATCGCGTGTGAGGTCGCGGGCTCGGCTGGGTGCGACGGCCTTTTGGCGGGGGAAATTCTACGGCGTCTGCCGCTTGATGAGCAGGTGCTGTCGCTCAGCGGTCCCGTGCAGCATCTTCTTCCGGGTGATGGAGAGCCGGCTCAGGCGCCGGGCGGGCGTCCGTTGTGCGGGTTGGAGCCGCCGAGGCCCTGAGGGTCGGGGATGGTGGCGAGGCTGACCAGGGTCGGGTCTGGAAGGGCGTGGGCGGTGCGGTCGAGGAGGGCTTGGTAGGGGGCAGGGCTGCTGCGCGGGATGGCGGGCAGGTGTCGGTGAGGGTGTTGAGCAGGGCGCGCAGGCGGCGATGGATCTGGAGGGCGTCGGCACCGTAGAGGAGGATTTCGGCGAGGGCGAGGTCGAGGAGGGTGGTCCAGTCGGGGCGGAGGATGGTGAGGCGGATGGTGCCGTCGTGGGCGTGGAGGGTGGTGGTGCCGAGCGGGCGGGTCGCGATGCGGAGCAGGGCGGTCTCGATCTGGTCGATGGCTTGGACGGCGGTCGTCGGGTCGTTGACGGCGGGGGAGAGGGCGCGGATGGCGACGTCGACAAGGAGCCGGAGGCCGTAGGCGGGGTCGTGTTCGATGTGGCGGGAGGGACCGACACGTACGGCGCGGGTCAGCCGACGGATGTCGGCCGCGGACGGCGGCGCGGGGGTGATCCGGAAGAGCCACGCCCCGGCTTCGACGAAGCTGCCCACGCCGACGAGACAGGTGACGTGGATGTCGCAGCGTGCGGCGATCGCCACGATGGCGCGTCCGTCGACACGCTGGACGATGCCGTGGCGGGACGCGGCGATGTCGCCGGAGCCGGTGAGGGGTGCGGGCGGAGCAACAGTGGCCTGTCGCGGGTGCTGTGGTACTGGCCACTCGTGGTCCAGGGCAGCGTTCAGTCGCTGGGCGACGGCCCGTACGAGGCCGCCGCCGGTGACCACTTCGCGCAGGCCGGCGAGACTGCGCAGGATCGCTCCGGTGGACAGGACGACGAAAGCGATCGCCAGGGTGGCACGCCGCCGTCGATGTCCTCCTGGCTCAGCACGCCCCGGGCACCGCCGAAGTGGTCGATGTGGCTGTGCGTGTAGAGGAGGGCGGTCACCGGCCGGTCGCCCCGGTGGCGCCGGTACAGGGCGAG
>NZ_JBHYUG010000133.1:0-16985 GCF_042749375.1 Streptomyces sp. NPDC059477
GCTACGACAAACGAGCCCACCACTACCAAGCCCTGGTCACCCTCGCCTGCCTGCGACTATGGCCCCCCACCTGACACTGCGGACACGCCCTAGGCACTCGCAGGTGTGATGCGGACCGGATTCGGCAGCGGGACCGGGTGATGTGCGGCTACCGTGGCCGGAGTCGGAAGGAGAGCATCGTGGCAGAGCCGCCGCGGACCTGGGTGAACGGCCGGGAGGTCGACGTCCCCAACACCATCCCCACGATCCGGGACGCCCTCCCGCAGGAGCGGCGGGCCGACTTCGACCAGGCCGTCGACACCGCGGGCGTCCACGAGATCCACGCCGTGATGCGGCACTGGATGCTCGAAGCCATCCCCGACCCCGAGGCCGACGCCATCGAGGACCGGCTGCTGCGCGAAGAAGCCGAACGACGCGGCGCCGCGTGAGGTACCGGATCACCTACGCCCCGCCGGCCGACGACACACTGCGCAAGATGAACGGCCGCACCGAGTTCGAGGCCGCCATGGCGCGCACGATCGCCCGGGACTCCTACGGACACGGCTCCACCGCGGTAGACGCAGACCGCGACCGACGCGAGGTGACCGTCGCCACGGCGATCGTCCGGTACGTCGTCTCCGGCACCGTCCTCACCGTCACCGTCGTCCGCCTCATCGCGTTCTGACGAGCCCTGCGGGCGTCCCCCGGCAATCGTGCGCCGCGACGGCACACAGAAGACCCGGTCGGCCCTCGCCCCGCGGCTGTCCCGGGGCTCGTACGACTTCGCCCGCCCCAACTCCCAGGAGACGGGGAAGCCAGCGCAGAAATGCGCCGGCTGCGACGAAGAGTTCAAAGAAGGGCATTGCAAGGACCGCCGCCGGTACGACGCATGGCGGCACATGCCCGGCGAGTGCGCCCCACAGGCAGCGCAGCCGCTCCAGCACCGTCCGGCCCCTCGAACAGCGGGCACACCGCGCAGCCGAGTTGCTGGTAGACGCTGTCTATGAATGTCTGGTAGACACTGTCTATGGATGTTGAAGGGCCCCTGCGGGAACGACTGGTCGATGCCGGCGTAGAGCTGGTGCTGTCTGAGGGCACCGCGTCGGTTGGTCTTCGGGAGATCGCCCGCCGGGCAGGTGTGTCGCACGGTGCGCCGCGGCGCTACTTTCCGACACGCCGGGCGCTGTTGTCGGCCATCGCGCGCAGAGGCTTCGAGGAACTGGGCGCGCGGTCCGCCGCAGCCAAGGCAGGGACTGCCGTGCCGCGTGATGAGTTGGCAGCGCTGGCGCGGGTGTACGTCACCTACGCACTGGAGCGGCGCGGCATGTTCGAGTTGATGTTCCGTCACGACCTGCTCGACAGCGGCGAGCAGCCCGGAACTCCGGACGGGCCCCGGCTGAGGGAGGCGACGCTCCCGATGTTCCAGCGCGTCACCGAGCTCGTCGCTCGGTGCCGGGCACAGGCGCTGGAGCCTTCGGCGGCAGTCACCGCGGCTGCCCTGTGGGCGAACCTGCACGGCATCGCCCAGCTGTGGTCCTGGGGCAGCCTGCAACTCGCCCTCGGCGGCGAGGGTTCCGAAAGTCACGACCGGTTGATCGAAGCTGCGCTGGACGCCCATCTCGGGCCGATGGCCTCATGACCGGGCGGCTCCGACGCTCGGTCCCGCTTCTCGTCAGCGTGGCCGGGGCGGTGATCGTCGCACTGGACGGCACCGTTCTGCTGGTGGCGCAGCCCAGCCTGCAGCGTTCGCTCGCCGCGAGCCCGGCCCAGATCCAATAGAGGAACGAATTGATGTATGAGCACTTGAAGCGGCTGACCGGACCGGTGCTGCGTAGCGCGGCGCGGCTCGAAGCCGTGGGCTTGGAGAATGTGCCGCAGTCGAACGGCGTCATTCTCGCGTCCAACCACCTGTCCATCGTGGACTCCACCTTCCTGCCGCTGGTGCTTGACCGACAGGTGACCTTCATGGCGAAGGCGGAGTACTTTGAGGGAGGTTCCTGGCCGACGCGGATCGTCTCGTCCTTCATGCGGGGCAGTGGGCAGGTCCCAGTTGACCGCGAGAACCAACGGGCGGCGGTAGCCTCGCTTGACGCGTGTCTTCGGGTGGTGAAGAACGGCGGCGTCTTCTGCATCTACCCCGAGGGCACACGCTCCCCGGACGGCCGGCTCTACCGGGCCAAGACAGGCGTGGCATGGCTGGCTCTCAAGTCCGGCGCGCTCGTGGTGCCGGTGGCCATGAGCGGCACCGATCGCGTCCTGCCGCCCGGGCGCGTGCTTCCGCGTCCGGCCAAGGTCAAGGTCACCTTCGGCAAGCCCGTCGACCTCTCCCTGTACGAGGACTCCGCCGCTGACGCTGGTGCCCGAAGGGCTGTCTCTGACCTGATTGTGCAAGCTATAGCAGAGGTCTCCGACCAGGAGTACGTGCCCGTCTACGCGGCGAGGGCGAAGGAGCAGGGCTGATATCCCGTCGCATCGGAGCTGTCTCTGGATCTTGCTGTCGCCCGCCACCGCCAGTGCCTTCGCGTCCTGGTTCCCGATCGCGAGGCGAAGGCTGACGAACCAGCGCCGCCCGAGGAGAAGGCGAACTCTCCATGGCGGAGCGAGCGATTCGCTACTGACCTTTTCAGATTGGCTTCGGGAGGTCTGAAGCGCGGGTCAGTCCGGTTTCGGTGAGGCAGCCGTCGATGAGCTCGGGATGGCGCTGGATGTGGGCGAGTCCTCGGCGGAGGGTGCTGGTGAGGTGGTCGGGGTCGGTGAACGCAGTGTTGGCCATCGGCCCGCGCCGCAGCAGAGACCAGATGCCCTCCACAGGATTCAAGTCCGGTCTGTAGGAGGGAAGCTGGATGATGGTGAGCCATTCGTGATCGGCCGCGTACTTACGCAGTCCGGCAGTGCGATGGGTGTTCAAGTTGTCCCAGACGACAACGATCGGGGCGCCGAGTTGCAGGTGCGCGCGGACCAGGAGGTCACGGTAGTCCTGCCAGGCGAATAAGCAGCAGGTGGAAGCGGGGCCGGTAGATCATCCGGGACCTTTCCCCGGGCCGGTAGCAGCACATCGCGGCGACCGAGATCCGCCGCCGGGACCGTCCCCGCACTCTCACGACGGGAGTCTGCCCGCGTCGGCCCCACGTACGGGCTCGTGGCGGCGTCATCGCGAACCCGGCCTCGTCCTCGAAGACGACCCAGGCCCCGAGCGCCGCCGCGGTCCTTCCACCTGCGGCCACACGTCCTTCTTCCAGAGCTCGACCGCGTGTTCGTCACGTTCCAGCGCGCGACGGGCCGGGCTCTGCCAGGACCAGCCGTGGCGGTGCAGGAGTCGCCAGACCCCCGCGACGGAGCAGCTGATCCTGAACTGGCGGCCGATCAGCGCTCTGATGCGTTCCAGTGTCCACCGCTGGTCTTCCCAGCCATGCGCGGCTGGCCCTTTGGCCAGCTCCCTTTCCAGCAGGGCGAACCGTTCGTCCGACAGTTTCGGCAGTTTCGCCGGCCCCTTCGACTTCAGACCCTCCATGCCGCCTTCACGCCAGGCCCGGCGCCATTGCTCCACCGAACGCTCGCTCACCCGCGAGTCCTTGGCGATATCCGAAGTCCGGTCGCCTCGCGCGAACCTCTGCCCGGCCTCCAGCCGGATCCGTTCACGTGCGGCCCGCCGCTCAGCAGTCAGGCCCCCACCATCCTCGTACCGCATAACACCGGCATACCGCAGGGATCACCCAACGTCACCACCCGAAGGTAACCCGAAAAGGTCAGTAGTGTGGGCAGAGCCGCAGGCAAGGTGAAGGTGCCGCCCAAAGCCATCCAGGCGGGCAGAGTTGAGGGCGGAGACGAAGGCGTGACAATCACGCTCGACAACGACATCTGGTCCAAGTTGGGGGCTGAACGGGCCGGGGATCATTCCGGACGGTCGCCCGTTCTCTTGGACATCGTGCGGTAGCCGCTCCGGGCGTCCTGCTGGAGGTGCTACGGCATCCCCACGCGGACATGCGGGCGGCCCTCGTCGAGGCCATCACGCTCAAGCCACCCTCACCACACCACCACCAACTCCGCAACCACAAGGGGACACGGCGGCGACAGATCAGGATGCATCGGATATGTCGAGCTTGTTCACCTTGATGCGGGTGGTGTCGAACTCCCAGACGACGTAGAACTTGCCCGGCGCGTATTCGTCGGCCATCGCGTACGTGTCCCAGCCCTTCCCTGTCCCGGCCGGCGTCGTGTCCTCGTCGAGCTCAAAGCCGTCGGCGAAGAACTTGTAGTCGCTCCAGGCCGCCCCGGGGCGCTTCGTCCGATAGTTGAGGATGTCGCGGTACGCATCCGAGTCGGGACTGGAGATGGGGGTGTTGTAGATATACAGGTATTGCCCGTTGCTGTCCTTGATGAAGAATGCCTTGGACGTGTTCAGGCTCGGCAGGTTGATGTCCGCGTCGAAGGCCGTCCAGGTCACCCCGCCGTCGGAGCTCGTGGCCTTCATGGCGTTGGCATCCTCGCTCCGGGCCACCATGACCAACTCGTTCCCGGTCGCGCCGTCCTGGTCGAGGGAGATCTGGTTCTCGCCGGCTTTGATGCCCGCCACGTTTCCGTTCGTCACGGAGCCGGCCTTCGTCCAGGTCCTCAGGTCCTTGGAGACCAGCACCCCGTTCTCCCGATTTGTCGCCCAGTACGGGATGGCGTGGTTGCCGTTGGCCAGTTTGAGCGGGCGTCCGGCGAAGACGAGGTTGCCGATGTTCGGGAAGGTGGCGGAGTAGTCCTGCCAGGTACGGCCCTCGTCGGTGCTGCGCTTGACCACGGTGCTGCTGATCGGCAGGCCGTCGTTGTTCCAGCCGTCCCCGTCCGGCTCGGTCGTGTCCACGATGGGCGTGCGCCCCATGTACGCGAACAGCTCGCTGCCCGCCTGGTACAAGATGACGTAGTGGTAGGCATACTCACTGGTCTCCTGGCCCAGCGTCTGGGGACGGCTCCAGCTGGTGCCGCCGTCTGTCGTGTACGCGTACCGGATGTATCCCATGTCACGGTTGCCGGGCCTGAGTCCCTCCCGCCAGACCACGACCGCGTTGTTCGCGCTGGTACTGATGGTGTCGGGGGTGCGGGGACCGTCGCCGCCGGTCACCAGGTTCGTATAGGCGGTTGACTCGCCCGAGATGCTCTCGGCGGCTGCCGGGCCCGGCAGGAGCAGGCCGGACACGACGGTGAGGACGAGTGCCGTCAGGAGTACGGGCCACGCCACTTTGCGCTTCACCACAGCCACTGCTGGCTCACGCTCGTCGAGCAGGTCCACTGAATTGCCTCCGTTCCCGCGGTCTCACTGGCGCTGGGAATGGCGAGACACAGCCCGCTGTTCTTGTTCTGCAGCCGGTCGAGGTCGATACGGACCCAGACCTGCTCGTCACCGCTGCCGCACGGCCACTGAATGACCTTGGCGCCGTTCGTGGTGGTCGCGCCCGCGAGCGCCAGGCACTTGCCGTTCACCTTGTTGACCACGCGATAGCCGCCGGTCACAGGCTTGAGCGCCCAGTAGTTGCTGTCGCTGTTGCTGCACGACCATTGGATCATCGCGATGCCGTTGGTATAGCTGGAGCCAGGGTTGGCGAGGCACTGGCCGGAGCCCTGGTTGTAGAGACGGGCGTAGGTGGAGGTGTCTTCGGACCAGACCCAGCGCTGATCCAGGTTCTCCGAGCAGGACCACTGGATGATCTCGGCGCCGTTGGCCGTGTTGGAATTGGGAACGGCCAGGCACTTGTCACTGTTCACGTTCCGCAGCCGGTTCCAGCTGTCGTAGACCCAGACCTGCTCGTTGCCGCCGGTGTCGCAGGGCCATTGGATGGCCTGAGTGCCGTTGGCGAGGCTGGAGTTGGGCATGGCGAGGCACAGCGCGCTGAAGCGGTTGCGGACGAGGTATCGGTCGCCGTTTCCGCCCGTCACCTTGGTGAACGTCCAGTCCTGGTCCGAGTTCTCGTTACAGCTCCACTGGACCAGGCCCGTGCCGTTGGCCGTGCTGGAGTTGGGAACGGCCAGGCATCTTCCCGCGTTGAGGTTGCGGAGATTTCTCCAGTCGTCCTCCGCGCTCGCCGGACTGGGAAAGGTCAGTACGTACGCCAACGTGGCGGCGATGGCGGACATCACCGTGGCGACGACCGCGGACACCCGCACTGGAGTTTTCATATGCATGACATCCGATAACCTCTCTGTCCACGGGCCCGCAGGAGAGGCTGGGGGCGCGACGACGTGCGCAGGACCGTCCCGATCATCCGTCCGATCCCCCGCTTCCCCGCCGGCCCCCGTGCGCCTTCAGACACCGGAGCAACAGCTGAAGCCGACGGGGTGACGCGATCAGGAACAGGGGGTCGAGGACAGACGGCACGGTAGTGAACCTTCTCTGGGCGTCATCGTCATGCGGGCGATGTACCATCGGCCTTGCCGGCCTTTGTCGAGCGGCGCTTCACAGCCCAGGCCTCGTCCTGCCGCTTCGATCACCGTCGGCCAGTCATCCGGTCCATGGCGTTCGTGTTCGGCCCTCGGCAGGCGCACCCGCCATCCGCAGCAGGGCGCGGTTCGTTTCGAGGGACGATCGAGCTAGTACTGCAACGGTGTTTTTCCTGATGGTTGGGCAGTTTCGGGTGGTGTGTGGCCGCGTTGTTGGTAGTGGCAGATGCGGGCTTGGTGCTGTCGTCGTCGGCGCCAGTGGGACCAGTGCAGGATGTGCTCGATCGAGGCCGGCCGGCGGTGTGTGAGCCGGTGGATCAGCCGTCTGAGTTCGGCCAGGCTGAGGGGGACGAGGCCGGAGGATCCGTTTCTTCTTTCCCGGTGTCGAGCTCGTGGGCCCGCAGGACCGTGAGGCAGGCGTGGGTGGCCATGGCCAGGGTCATGTGGCGGTGCCAGCAGGGATAGCGGCGGACCTGGTAGTCGTCCAGACCGCATTCCTGTTTCGCGGTCTGGAAGCATTCCTCGACGGCCCAGCGGGCACCGGCGATGTAGATCAGCTGGTCAAGCGTGGTGTCTGCGGGGCAGTAAGCGATGTAGTAGGAGATCTCCTCGGGTCGGCGGACGCTGCGGCGGGCGATCACCGAGTGCCGGCGGTCGTCCCGGTGCCAGGGCCGGACCTCGACCCGGGCCCAGTCGAAGACACGGGGGCCGTGGGAGCCGTTCCCGCAGGAACGGCGCTTCCACTTCTGCCGCGGCAGACCGGGAAACAGGTCACGAACGGGGTGGTCGAGGGCCCAGCGGGTGACGACGGTGTCGTGCCGGGTGGTGGCCATGACGTGGAAGACGTCCGCCCGTTCCAGCTCGGTCCGCCAGCTTTTCGAGTAGCCGTAGCCAGCGTCCGCGGTGACCCACCGGAACGGGATCTTCTCCTGGACCGCCCGGCTGACCATCGCCCTGGCCATCGCGACCTTCGTCTCGAAGACGACGGTGCCGTCGATGCCGGCCCGTCGGCACCGTTCCCGGTCGTCCGTCCAGGAAGCGGGCAGGTAGAGGCGCCGGTCGATCAGGGTACGGCCGCGGCCGGCGGCATAGGCGAGGAAGACCCCGACCTGGCAGTTCTCCGTCCGCCCCGCCGTGCCGGAGTACTGCCGCTGAACACCTGCCGAACGGTCTCCCTTTTTCAGGAACCCGGTGTCGTCGACGATCAGCACCGCATCCCGGTCGCCAAGATGCTCCACCACGTATTCACGCACGTCGTCCAGGACCTCGTCCGCGTCCCGGTCGATCCGGTTCAGCAGTCGATGAATCCGGTCAGGTCCCGCATGACCCGCCTCCTCCGCCAGCGTCCAGCCGTTCTTCCGCTCCAGCGGAGCGATCAGCCCCCGCATGTACGCCAGCGCCGATTCACGCGGCTCAGACCTCGCGAAGCGGTGCACGAACCGCTCGTGCAGAGCCCTCAGTTCACCCGCCCACGACCGGGCATCAGACAGTTCCCCACCCATGAGCAGCCCAACGACCGACCTGCCCAACCGTCACCACAAGGGCCGTTGCAGTACTAGCGGGCGAAGTGGTGGCACCAGCAGCGACGTGCACGAAGACCAGCGGGATATGCACTCAGATCCCCCGACGGGCAGCCTCGGTGTCGATCAGGCCGAATTGGTGGCGGGCGCCGTCGACGAGCACGGCTCAGGGCCGCTGGTGTGCGGGTCAGCCTTTGAACCACCTCCCCTGTCGCCACGCCGCTCGGACCAGCAGGTCCTCGATGCGCCGCCTCAGAGATGGCCTCGGTTTTCCTCGACGCCCCATAGGCGCCTCCCCTCAGACCGGCCGCCGGTGAGATCCCGGCCAGCGGCCCTTCCATTGGATCGGGTCGGGCCCCAAGGGCGGGGTCCGGACACGGTGTCCGTGAGGGGAGGTGTCACAAAAGGCGCCATCTCAAACCCTACCCCCGAGCGCATCACCTCCGGGACGTTCCGTCAACTCCCACACCAGGCAACCCACTTCCCCTTTGACGAGACCGTACGAACCGTCTACGGAGTGAGGCGGCGATTCATGCTGACGTCCGCAGCGGAGCCCGCTGCGGTGTCACCGCCGCCACGGTCCCGGCCTCTCTCCCTGCTCGTTCAGCGCGGCCCGGTGCAGGGCGGCCGCGTGGGAGGCGTCGGCCTGGCGGCGGCGTTCGGTGCGGGCCTGTTCGATCGGGGCCGGCTGGTCGTCGGCCGCCGCCTCCGGTTCGGGAAAGCCTGGAGGCTGAGCGCCCGCATCGCGGCAGTCTGCCGCTCGACCGCTTCCGCGATTGACGGGTCGACGCGGTTCGGTGGTACGACGGCCTGGTGCGTGGCGAGCGCCTGGTGGAAGCCTGGTGATCCCATCTCGCGTGTCTTCACCGGTGCCTGCGCACCGACCGGCGAGGCAGTCGGGGCCCTGGGTGCGGTCCGGGGAGCGGGCGCGGCGCCTGGCGGCAGGACCCGCACTCGGACCGCGTCAGTGCCGGCCGTCTCGTAGGCGGCGGCGATGATCCGCGTGGTGATCAGGCGGAGCTGGGTGGCGTAGGCCGGGGAGTCCGGGCGCAGGTCGAGCTGCCCGGTCTCTGGGTGGAAAGCGACGGCCGTGACGGGGTGGGGCAACTGCGGGGCGACGGCGGCGGCGATGTCGGGCCAGCGGTCCAGGATGCTTCCGCCGGCGGCCGGGAGTTCCCAGGCACGGCCGGCCATCAGGCCCTGGAGCACGGTGGCGAACCCGGAGGGCTCCCGCCCCGTCCCGCCGGGCGGTCGTCGCCCGGCGGCCTCGCTACGGTGCCGACATGGCGGATCGGAGCGAAGTACAGCCGTGGCCGGAGCGGGGCTGGAGGCTGGCAAGCCTCGTCACCGCGCACCGCCCTGCACGGTGCGGATGGTCTGCGGCAGTCAGGTCTGGCGGGTGAATGGCGAGGGACGGCGGGTTTCAGGGGCTCCACGCTGAGGACGGCGATGTTCAAGCGGCGGAGTACGGGGAGTACTGGGCTGTGGTGCCCTGGCACGTGCGGTCGGTCAAGGGCGTCTCCCACGTTGCTGTTGTGCCCGTCGAGCGGCTGCCTCTGCCGTCGGCGGTTCGTGAGGCGCTGGCCTCCGTCGGGGCTCGGACTGGCTACTCCAGAATGCGGATGGGCTGTCATTGGCATGGCCGGATTCGTCGGTGTCCCAACGTGCGGGCTCGGGTAGCGCTCCGGCAGGAAACGGCTTGGAGGGGGAGCGTGTGGGGAAAGCGAGCCGCAGCAAGAAGCAACGCAGCCGGGACACCACCATGACATGGAATGCTGCTCGCGCCGCGCGCGCAGCACACCGGGCCCGGAAGGAGACCCAGCGGCTCCTGCTGGACAATCCGTGGGTGCGATCTATGGTGGCGTCGAACGTGAGCACGCGGATGGCAGAGCTGCGCACGGTACTCCAGCACAGCGACGGGCCCGAGGAGCACCGCGAGAACATGGCGTTCACGCTGATGCTCGGCAAGCAGGGAATG
Source organism: Streptomyces sp. NPDC059477 (assembly GCF_042749375.1). Classification (NCBI taxonomy): domain Bacteria; kingdom Bacillati; phylum Actinomycetota; class Actinomycetes; order Kitasatosporales; family Streptomycetaceae; genus Streptomyces; species Streptomyces sp. NPDC059477. The sequence continues at coordinate 9,898 of NZ_JBHYUG010000133.1, forward strand.
CGGCCGCCCTGGCCGACCGGTCCGGTCGAAACGGCGCGCTGGCAGATGCAACAGGTACTCAACGTCCTGGCCAACGCCGAGGTCCTCGTCGTCTCGCCGGCGGCCCACGCGGCGGTGATGGCCGCGACCGCCACCCTGGAGCCCGCCGACATGGCCACCCTGGACCGTGACAGGGATCTTGCCATGCCGACCGGCCTACTGGTGCTTCCCACCTCTGTCGTCGTGGCCAACCGGGGCGGATCGCTCTCCGACATCCGAGCCTTCGGCTGGCAGATGGTCACCCAGTCCCAGATGCTGCCCGACGCCCGGTACCCGGGAATCCAGCTCACCTGCTTCATGGACCGTGACGGCCCCGTCCAGCCCGAATCATGGCGCCTCGCCGTCGCTCAGGCTCGTGCCTCGGGCGCGCCGCTGCCCCCACTCGTACCGGACGGCATGTACGGGATGCGGGGTGACGGCGCACTTGCAGCTGAGAGCGTCGAACGTCACGCCGCGCTCACCAAGGAACACCGCTGGCTTCACACAGCCCTGAACGAGGTCGCGCAGTACAACGCCGTGCCGCCCGAGGAGGGCCAGTGGGACGGCGGACGCATCGAGGACGTCTACGACGACTTTGCCGTCCGCTATGCCTTCGCGTTCTGGCGGCTCTCAGCGCAGGGGATCACCACGATCACATCCCCGCGGGAACAGGACAGTCCCGAGCGCCAGCTGCACTCGGTTGTCACGCCGGCCGACCCCGATATCCGAGTCATCCGCCTTGCCCACCAGGTACCCGAACAGCGTACGGGGAACAGCGACGCCAGCCGGATCTATCACCACCGGTGGACCGTGCGGATGCACAAGGTGCGCCAGTGGTACCCCAGCGCCCAGGAGCACCGGGTGATCTGGCGTGGCCCATACATCAAGGGCCCCGCCGACGCCCCCTTCATGGTCGGCGAGAAAGCGTACAGGGTGGACTGATCCGGCCAAATGGCTTCCGTCAGCCGAGTCCCAGTGTCCGAAGTACCCACCCGGTGTCATGGACGTCGGCGAGGCAGGACGACAGCAGGCCGGACAGCGCCGCATCGCCGGTGTTGTTGTCGGGGTGGCCTGGCCGAGCGCCGTGTGACAGGCCCACACCGCATCCAGCTGCGGCTTACGGTTACTTCGGACGCGGAGGGGCGGGTTGTCCTGCCCCGAGTTGAACGACACCAATGACCCCTCGGGGAGTACCTCGTCGGACTGCGCCTGCTCGAGGACGTTGCAGGCGATGTCGATGTCATGGTCCCCGGCCACGGATCGGTCTGCGGAGCCGGTGAGATACGCGCACGGATCGAGCAGGATCGGGCGTACGTCCTTGCCGTGCGTGCGGGCCGTGTCCCCAGCGCCCCGCGAGTCGGCCCAACGGCCAAGCCCGGCTGGGAGTGGACCACCGATATATCCGTCGGCCAGGTCGAGCGCCTCGCTGAAAGAGCTGAATGAAGCGAACGCAGCGGATGAGCGAGTGGCCCGCCGACGAGAGCCTGCTCACCGACGCGTACACCGCCGAGGCCACCCGGAAGATCGCCGCGCTGTGGGAGAGCATCGGGTTCCGGCACTTCCGGAACTGTGACCGGCAGTTCCGGGGCGGGAGCGTCTACCTCGCTGGCGATGTGGTCGGGCAGGAGGTCGGCGACGGCTGTACGGATCGCCCGGCGGCTGATCCGGTGGTCGCGGGCGAGGGCAGCTTGCCACCCGTGCGACACCCCCAGACGTCAGATCAGGACCCTTGCGCGGCTTGGCTCGCACATGCGCGACAAGTGCGAGGAATGCTCTGGGTATGACGGAACCCCCGTCCACTTGGACGGGGGTTCGAGGCAGGAGTAGATACCGCGAGGGCGGGTACCGCCGGGTCAGCTCTTCGAGCTGGACCCGTGGGCGATGGCTCCGACAGCGGCGGTGATTCCGGCCTTGACGATCGTCTCGTTGTGCTTGTCGGCCGCGTCGATGAACTTCTCCACGGCCCTGCTCGTCGGTTTCATGACGGCGTCAACCGCCTTGTCCTGGTCCCCGCCCGTGAGGGCTGCTACTCCCTGGGCCACGAGAGCGATGGGCGCTGCGACTGCCGTTGCGGCCAACATGCCCGCCACGGCGGCGACCAATCCTGAGGCGGTCTTCGGCTCAAGTTCGGGGCCGGGGGCGGCCCATCCTGCGGCGGGAGCTGAATCTGACATTGCAGTCTCCTTTCGGCGTGCGATGACGGAGCAGCACTTCTCCGTCACTCGATGTTGCCTCGGTTCGGTCACCGCCTCCTCATCCTTGAGGCTTGCCATCCCCGGCGTTCTCCCGAGGCGGTTCTCGTCCGTGAGGATGACGACGACCAGGCCCTCTCTCTGGCGTCCGGGGGAAGTGCCAGAAGGGCCGTGATGTCGTAGATCCGGGACGTCCTTGTCCACCCTGTGGGCCGCGCGGCCGGTGAGCTGGTGGAGCCAGTCCTCGGCCCAGTGCGCCTGGTCCAGGAGCCGCAGCACCCCGCCGGGGGCCGCCACACGCCCGGCCTCCTCCTTGGTCGGCGCGTGAGCGGACCGTAGCCACCCCCCGACAGTGTGGCGGCGGTCGGAACATCGGTACAGTGGTTAGCGGTGAGAACGATCATGGTCAGGGACGTGAGTGTGCTGACCCGGTTCTCGTACTCGCGGCGGGCCTTGCGCTGTGCCGGGATCGCGGGGACATCCCGGGCACGGTCGAGCGGCTGGCAGCGGGCGAGGAGCTGGCGGTGCACGGAGGGGACGGCGCTGACGCGCAGGGTGTAGCCCTGGCCACGCCGTACAGTCACCCTCTGGTCGAGCGCGGCCCGCTCGATGTCGTCCAACTCGGCGGCGCGGAGGAAGTTGGCGACCTTGCCCGGCATGTCGAGGGTGACCGGCAGCTCCGGAGGCGGAGCGTCGTCCTCGGTGGTGGTGTGGTCGGGCAGGAGGTCGGCGACGGCGGTGCGGATGGCACCGCGGCTGACCCGGTGGTCGCGGGCGAGGGCGGTGATGGAGCGGCCCTCCAGGTACGCGGTGCGCACGTCGCCGGTCCTGCCGACCGCCACGGCGGGGCGGCGTCCGCCCTTGCTGCCCTTGGCCTTGGCGGCGCGCAGCCCGTCGTACGCTGGAGTTCGCCGGCGGCGGCGATGGTCTGCACCAAGAACTTCACGGTGGACAGCAGTTCTCCGGTCCGGAGGTGGCGGGCGGTGAGGTCCGTGGCGGAGAACGCGCCGTCGTGGATGTGCGGGGAAACCTGGTCGCGGTGGAGGACGTCGAGCACGTCGAGGCCATGCTGGGTGCCACGTACGAGGCGGAACATCTCGGAGATGTGCACGGTGTCGCCCGGCCGCGCGTAGGTGAGCAGTTCTGCGATCTGACGGGCGACGAACCCGACCACCTCGTCGGGGAACTCCGCCCGGCCCCGACGGAACCGGCCGTCGCGCGGGTAGAACTTCAGCAACAGCACGAACCCGAGTTGTTGCGGCCCGCCACGCTCCTCCCGCACAAGGCCGCGTTCGCCGTCGAGTACGGTCCAGTGCTCGACCAATTCGTCCATGCCCACCGACTCACGACTCATGCCCCCTCATCATGCCGGACATGACCAGGACAAGACGTCCAAATGCCGAGGGCGGTGACGGGCGGGCGACCATGTGGCGGGCGAAGTCGGTGGGACGGCCGGCCGCTGTGCCCGGGCCGCCCGGTGCCCGTCCTTACGATCCGCCCGCTGGAGACGGCCGCCATCGGTCGGCCTTGGAACGGGCGTGGGCGTCCTGCACGGTCTGAAACTCGCGTCCTGCCTCACGCCAGCGTCCCGTCGCCAGGTAGGCGCGTCCCAGCCGGGTGCGGATGTCCATCTCCAGCCAGTCGTAGCCGGGTTCGGTGAGGCGGGACAGCGACTGGTGCTGGCGGAGGGCCTGGTAGTGCAGGGCGATAGCGGCCTCCGGGTCGCCATCGGCCTGTTCCGCTGTGCCCAGCCGGGTCAGACTGCGAGCGCACAGGAAGAAGTCGCCGACCTGATCGACCAGTGTCACCGCAGCCCGCAGTCGGTGCTTGGCCTCTGTGAACTGCCCCATCCGGAGGTGTGCGTCGGCGGCGCAGCTCAGTGCCCGGCCCAGCATCCGAGGGCGGCCGATCGCCTCCGCGTGGGGGTAGGCGTCCGCGAAGCAGGCCAGGGCCTCCTCGTTCCGGCGATGGAAGTAGTACGACAGTCCTTGGACGATCAGTGCTGTCGCCGCGATCCAGTCGTTGCCCACGCTTCTGGCGAGGGCGAGTCCTTTGGTTGCATGGACGATGGCGGGCCCGGCCTCGCCCATGCTCAGGTCGAGGGCACCCATAGCGGTATAGGTCCGGCACTCCTCGTGAGCGTCGGGACGGTTCGCCAGTAGCTTCAGCGTCTGCTCGAAGCAAGCACGGGCCCGGTTGTACCGGCGTTGATGGATCGCCGTGTAGCCGAGGGAGTTCCAGAGAGCGAGCGGCATCCGGGGATCAGTCGTCCCGGCCACGTGGGCAAGGGCGATCTCCAACGTTGTCTCGGCCTCGTGGTAGCGGCCCTGACGGACGAAGTAGTCGACCAGAGCCTCGGCCAGCCAGCAGGAGTGGTCGGCGTCGCCCGCGCTCGCGGCGTGACTGACGACATCGGCGAGTTCGCCCCCTGCCGCGTCCAGCCAGGCCTCTGCCTCTTGCCAGGTCGTGAACGGCCCGTCCCATGGCCGAGGGCCGGTCGGGAAGCCGTCGACACCCCACTCACTGGCCATTCGGGCGGCATCCAGATGGAGACGGAAAGCGGCCTTGCGGGCGTCGGCGGCCTCGCGCGGCGTTTCCCGCGTGAGGCGTCGGGCGTGTGCCCGGACGAGATCGTGCAGACGGTAGCGGCCGGGCTGAGGTTGCTGGACCAGGCTGGTGTCGACGAGTCCCTCCAGTAGAACCTCCGTCTCAGGGCTGGGAAGCCCCAGCATGGCTGCCGGTGTCAGCACATCGAACTCCACCGTGGGTGTCATCCCCAACACCCTGAAAGCACAACGCTGTTCAGGGGCAAGATGCTCGTACGACATCCGAAACGCCGTCTCCACGCTGCGGTCCCCGGCGTTCAGCTCCCCGAGTCGGTCCCCGCCCGCCATCCGGCCCACCAGATGTGCCACAGTCCAGGCGGCCCGGTTCTGCAACCGCGACCCGGCGAGTCGCAGGGCGAGCGGCAGCCCGTCGCACAGCCCGGCCAGCCGCCGGATCGCCTCGGGTTCCCGGCTCGCCCGCCGCACCCCGATGATGTCGGTGAGCAGCGACACTGCGTCGTCGCCCGTCAGCGGCTCCAGTGTGACCCGCAGATCCGCATCCAGCCCGGCCAGTCGGTGGCGGCCCGCCACTAGGACCCGGCTTCCCGCGCCGGCAGGCAGCAGCGGCCGTACCTGGTTGGCGTCCAGGGCGTCGTCCACGACCAGCAGCAGCCGCAGCCCGCTGGTGGCTGCACGCCAGACGGCAACGAGGTCGTCCAGATCGCCCGGCAACTCGCCGGTCACCGTACTCAGCGAGTGCAGCAGCCGCTGCAGGGCCCGTACGGGCGTCTGCCGCCGCTGCGTGCTGTGGGCGCGCAGATCCACGAACAGACAGCCGTCTGGATACTCGCCGCTCAGCTCGCGTGCCGTCCGCACTACCAGCGCAGACTTGCCGACTCCTGCCGGTCCGTCCACGGTCCGGACTGTCACCGCTCCCGGAACGGCGGCCCCCAGCAGTTGTGCCACCTCGGCCTCCCGCCCGATCAGGCGGCCCGCGTCGCCAGGCAGTTCATTGACCGTACGGCGAGCGGGCGCAGCAGTGTCGGGCGGCATCGCTGGGCTTCCGCGCAATATCGCCTCATGCACCCGTGTGAGCGCCTCACCGGGACTCGCGCCCAACTCGGTGCGGAGCAGCCGTCTCAGATCCGCGAAGACGGTGAGCGCCTCCCCTCGGCGACCGCTGCCGTGCAGGGCACTCATCCGCAGCGCAGCCAGCGGCTCGTCGTAGGGGCTGGACGTGGACAGTTCGGCTAGGTCGTCAAGGGCTTCGCCGTACCTGCCGAGGTCGACCAGGCACTCCAGCCGCTGCACCCGTACCTCGCGGCGTCGGTCCAGCAGCCGTCCGCGTTTCTGTTCGGCGAACGGTCCGGGCAATCCGGCAAGGGGCTCACCGTCGAACAGGGCCAGGGCGCTTCCGAGTCGGTCCGCCGCGCTGGCCGGGTCACTGGCAGCCCTCGCCCGCCGGGCGGCGTCGACGCGCTCGGCGAGGTCCGTCACATCGAGCCGGAACCCGTCGGCAGCGAAGCGGTAGCCGCCCGGCTCCTTGCGGATCAGCGATGACTCCGGTCCACCGCCCGGGAGGTCCAGGGCCCGTCGCAAGGCATACACGTAGCTGGGCAGCACACTCCGGCCGGTTCCTGGCGGATCGTCGCCCCAGACCGAGTCGAGCAGTTGCTCATGGCTGACCAGGACACCCGGTCGCAGCGCGAGCGCGACCAGAACTGCCTGGCGGCGGATCGGCCCGAGCGACAACCGGGTGTCGTCGTGCCAGGCCCGTACCGGTCCGAGCACCGTGAGCCGAAGTCGTCGTGACCGTTGCGCCCCCACCGATGCCTCCACCTCACATCACTGGTATTTCATCGGCATTGCAGCGTCAGCCACGATGCTGCGCAAGTGCCCCGCCAAGTCCCGGCCACCCGGAGAAGGCCGGCCCGGGTACATGAAGGGCGGGCGGCGGCCGGTCACGGGGTGTCGATCGCCGCACGCCGACGGGCTGAGCCGGAAGGAAACAGACATGAATGTCGAAACGAACGCACCCACGCTGCGTCAGGACATGGCCGGATCCTGCTCATCCCGGATCGCTTGGTCGAGCCGGGTGGTGTGGTGTTCGTCGGCGCGGACGAGAGTTTCCGGGTGGTTTTCCTGTCGGCCAGGCGATTCGCGCCGACGACGGCACCTGGTGTGTGCACACCTGTGTTCGCCCAGGCGGGATCTTCGCGGACGACCGCATGGTCAGCGGCCTGCCCGGTCTGCCGACGGTTGTACGCGTGGTGCTCGCCCATGCCTGCTACTCCGATCCGAGCGTGCCCGGGGTCGCCACCGCAGCGTGGCC
>NZ_JBHYUG010000134.1:0-16829 GCF_042749375.1 Streptomyces sp. NPDC059477
CCCCCCCGCCCCCCCCCCCCACGGCCGGCTGACCTACGGGTGAACGGCGGGGGCGGAGTGCATGTCACCGCCCCCGCCGTCTACGGGGAAACCGGGTGCGTCAGACCTGCTCGGCGTCGGCGGCGGGGGCCTCGGCAGCGGCCTCGGCGACCTCGGTGGCCTCGGCGGCGGCCGGGGCCTCCGCAGCGGCCTCGGTCACCTCGGTGGTCTCGGTGGCCTCGGCAGGGGCGTCGGCCTGCTCGGCGTCGGCGACCTTCTCGGTCTCGGCGGAGGTCTGGACCTCGGCCTCGTCCGTCTTCTTCTCGCCCTCCAGCAGGTCACGCTCCCACGCGGCGAGCGGCTCGCCGGCGGCCTTCTCGCCCTTGCCCTCCGTCGCCACGCCGGAGCGGGAGATGAGGCCCTCGGCGACGGCGTCGGCGATCACGCGGGTGAGCAGGGTGACGGAGCGGATCGCGTCGTCATTGCCCGGGATCTTGTAGTCGACCTCGTCGGGGTCGCAGTTGGTGTCGAGGATCGCGACGACCGGGATGTTGAGCTTCCGGGCCTCACCGACCGCGATGTGCTCCTTCTTGGTGTCCACGATCCAGACGGCGCTGGGCACCTTCTGCATCTCGCGGATACCGCCGAGGGTCTTCTCCAGCTTGGCCTTCTCGCGCGAGAGCACGAGAAGCTCCTTCTTGGTCAGACCGGACGCGGCGACGTCCTCGAAGTCGATCTGCTCCAGCTCCTTGAGACGCTGGAGGCGCTTGTAGACGGTGGAGAAGTTGGTGAGCATGCCGCCCAGCCAGCGCTGGTTGACGTACGGCATGCCGACGCGGGCGGCCTGCTCGGCGATGGCCTCCTGCGCCTGCTTCTTCGTACCGACGAACATGACCGTGCCGCCGTGGGCGACGGTCTCCTTGACGAACTCGTAGGCGCGGTCGATGTACGACAGCGACTGGAGCAGGTCGATGATGTAGATGCCGTTGCGCTCCGTGAAGATGAAGCGCTTCATCTTCGGGTTCCAACGGCGGGTCTGGTGACCGAAGTGGACGCCGCTTTCCAGCAGCTCCCGCATCGTGACGACGGCCATGGCCGTGTTCTCCTTGGTTCTCGGTTGCCGCGGATGCCGGACGGCTTCCGCGCCTGACGCCCGCTGACGCGCCGTGCCACTAGGGACCGAGGGGCGCTGACCGGGACCGTTTCCGGCCGCCGTGTCGGGGCGTGCGAAGTCGACCCGGTGGCCCGGGTCGCCACCAGAAGTGTACGGGACCCACGAGGCGGCGGGTGACGCCGTTGTCCACAACCTCGGAGTTGTCCACAGCTCCCGGCCATGATCGCCGCGCCTGCGCGACGGTGGGGCGATGAACCGACCCCTGCGCCTGCTGCCGGCACCGTTACTGACCGTGGCCTTGACGGCCCTGACCGTCGTGGCCTCCATGACCTCCGTGACCGCCCTGCCCGACGGGGCCCACGCGCAGGCGCCCCCACCGGCCCCTTCACCGGCACCCTCCCCAGCCCCGCCCCTCGCTGTGACCTGGCCGGTGGGCGACCGCCCACGCGTCCTGCGTGGCTGGGATCCACCCTTGACGCCGTACGCCACGGGCCACCGCGGCATCGATCTGGCGGCGGCTTCCGGCCAGGCGGTACGGTCCCCGACCCCCGGCCGGGTCACCTTCGCGGGCCGGGTCGCGGGCAAGGGCGTGATCACCGTGGAACTCCCGGGCACCGGCACCCCACCCCTGCGGACGACGTACGAGCCGGTACGGGCGTCGGTCCGCGCGGGGGACACGATCACGGCGGGCACCCACCTGGGCGAGCTGGAGCCGACCGGCCCCTCCCACTGCGCGAACCGCTGCCTGCACTGGGGCCTGCGCCGGGGGGACACCTATCTCGACCCCTTGTCCCTCCTGCCGGAACACCTGACCCGCAGACCACCGCCACGCTTGCTGCCGGTGCATGGGGTGCCGGTGCCTGGGGAGCGGGGGGCGCGGGGCTTGGGGGCGGCGGGTACGGGGGGTGCCGGTGCGGGGGCGGCGGGGTGGGCGGGGGCCGGTGCGCGGAGTGCCGGTGCTCTGGTGGCCCGGCGGCAAGGGACGCCGCCCCCGGGACATGCGTCGGCGCGTCCGCCCGGTGCGCGGTTGGCTCGCCGGCGGCAGGGCGCTCGCGCCTCGTGCCAGGCGCACGGACGGCCCCTGCCCTGGCGCGAGGGGCTCCGGCACGCAGGCGCGGCGCCCGGTCAGGAGATGGCGGGAACGGGATGGACGCAGGGGACGGGGGAACGGGGGCACAGGATTCCCTCAGCCCTTCAGGGCGCCCGCGGCGATGTTCCGGACGAAGTGCCGGGCGCCGAAGAGGAACACGATCAGCAGCGGCACGATGGCCACGAGGGTGCCTGCCATGACGACGCTGTAGTCGGTCACGTACAGGCCGTTGAGCTGGGCCAGCGCGAGCTGGAGGGTGATGTGCCGGGAGTCGATGAGGACGACCAGCGGCCACAGGAAGTCGTTCCAGGCGTTCACGAAGGTGAAGATGCCGAGGAAGGCGAGGGCGGGCCTGAGCAGCGGCAGCGCCACGTGCCAGTAGGTCCGGAAGAAGCCGCAGCCGTCGATCCGTGCGGCCTCCAGGATCTCGTCCGGCAGGGCGCCGCCGATGTACTGCCGCATCCAGAAGATGCCGAAGGCGTTGGCCGCGGCGGGCACGACGAGAGCCTTCAGGCTGCCCACCCAGCCCAGCTCGGCCATCAGCGAGAACTGCGGGATCGCGGCGAGCTGGGTCGGCACCACGAAGGTGGCGAGCAGCAGCCCGAAGAGCACCTTGCTGCCGGGGAAGGCGTACTTGGCGAACGTGAACGCGGCGAGCGAGTCGAAGAACAGCACGGCGAGGGTGGTGGCGATGGCCACGAGGAGGGTGTTGAGCAGCGACCCGAAGAAATCGATCCGCGAGAACACCTCGCCCACGTTGTGGAACAACTGGTCCCCGGGGACCAGCTTCGGCGGGGAGGCGTAGATGTCGCCCGTGGTGTTGGAGGCCATCACGGCCATCCAGTAGTACGGGAAGAGGGTGATCACCGCGCCGATCAGCAGGGCGGCATACGTCAGGATGCGTCCGCGGATGCTCATCGCCCGCCCTCCCTGAGGCTGTTCCGGCCGCGCCCGGACCGGGACAGCAGGCGCCAGTTGAGGATGGAGAAGAGGACGACGACCACGAAGATGCCCCAGGAGATGGCGGCGCCGTACCCGAAATCGCTGTCCCCGAAGGCGGTGCCGTAGAAGTACAGGACCATGGTCAGACCGGCCGCGCCGGGTCCGCCGCGGTCCCCGAGCAGCACCTGGGCCTCGGCGAAGGTCTGCATGCCGCCGATCGCGGACATGACGAGCGAGAAGAGCAGGACGGGGCGGAGCAGCGGCAGGGTGACGGAGAAGAAGGTCCGCACCGGCCCGGCGCCGTCGATGCGGGCGGCCTCGTAGACATCGCCGGGCAGGGACTGGAGTCCGGCGAGGAAGATGATCGCGTTGTAGCCGGTCCAGCGCCAGATGATCATCAGCGCGATGGCGGAGCGGATCGCCCACGGGTCGGTCAGCCAGGGCACCCCGCCGATCCCGAACAGCCCGAGGAACCAGTTCAGCACGCCGAACTGCCCGCTGAAGATCGACCCGAACACCAGTGACATCGCCACGATCGAGGTGACGTTCGGCATGAAGTACGCGATGCGCAGCGCGCCCTTGAAGCGGATCGAGGAGTTCAGCCCGAGTGCGATGAGCAGGGCCAGGACGGTCATCGGGACCGTCGACAGCACCCAGATGATCAAGGTGTTGCCGATCGACGTCCAGAACATGTCGTCGGTGAGCAGAAACCGGAAGTTCTCCAGCCCGACGTACTCCATCGACCCGACCCCGTCCCAGCGCTGAAAGGCGAGGAAGAGGGAGTAGAGCACCGGGTAGAGCCCGAAGGCGGCGAAGAGCAGGAAGAACGGGGAGACGGCGATGTACTGCGGCAGATATCGCCAGCGCCTGCGCCGTCGCGCGGCTGCCGCGGCCTCGGCGGAGACCCCCCGGTCGACGATGGTCGGGTCCGGCTCGGACAAGGCTGTCATGACAGCACCCCTTGCCGCCGCAGCAGCCGTTCGATCCTGGTTCGGGCGTCGTTCCAGGCCTGCTCCGGGTCCTTGCCGCCGAGTTCGACATTGGTCAGCTCATCGGTGTAGGTGTCGCTCAGGGTGATGTCCCAAGGGCTGAAATACGCGTACCGCACCTGGTCGGCGATCTGGGCGAACACCTGTACGGCGGACTGACCGCCGAAGAACGGGTCGCCCGCGCTGATCCGCGGATCCCCGAACGCCTCGGGGCTGGCGGGGAAGAGCCCGATGTCCAGGTAGTTCGTGGTCTGGTTCGCCGGGTTCTGCAACCAGCTCAGGATGTCGAACGCGGCCTGCGGCTCGGGGCAAGCGCTGGTGATGGCGAGGAAGGACCCGCCCTGATTGCCGGCCCCGCCGGGCGGCGCGCACACCCGCCACTTCCCGGCGGTGTCCGGCGCGGACTCCTTCAGCTCCCCGGTGATCCAGGAGGCGTTGATGAAACCGGCCTCCTGACCGCCGACCCAGGCCGCGTGCCGGTCGACGGACTGCCCGTTGACGCTCTGCGACCCGGCGAACCCGGCGGTCAGCCGCCGCTGATACGCCTCCACGGCCAGATCCCAGGCGTGCCGCACATGCGACTGATCGTCCAGATAGTGATTCTCCGGATCGAAGTACTTCCGCGGCTGCTGCGCCATCGAGTACGTGAACACCATCTTGGTGTCGGTGATCACATACCGCCCCGGCAGCTCCCGCTTCAGCTCCTCGGCGAGCGTGAAGTACTCCTCCCACGTGGGCGCGGCGGCGGCCACGTCCCCGGGCTCACTGGGCAGCCCTGCCCGGGCGAAGACGTCCTGCCGGTAGTAGAGCGCGGCGGGCCCGATATCGATGGGAAATCCCAGCTGGAAGCCGTCGGGCGTGGCCCCGGCCTGCCACTTCCAGGGCAGATACCGTTCGGCGAGTTGCTGCGCGCCCAGCCCATTGAGATCGACGAAACGATCACTGTCGGCGAAGTAGCGCGAGATGTTGTCGCCGATCATCGTGATGTCGGGCACGTAGGCGTTGCCGGCCAGCGCGGCGAGCAGCCGCTGGGTGAGATCGCCGCTCACCTGCGAGGTGACGAACCTGTCCGTCGCGAACCGCTCGCCGGCGTTCTTCAGCACCTGGTCGGACAGGCCGTGGTAGGTGTACCAGAGCGTGAGAGACCCCGGCTTCGCCGTGGCCGGGCTGGAACAGGCGCTGGCCCCGAACGCGGCGACGCCCAGGGCGCCCGCGCCGGCCAGCAGCCTTCGTCGAGTCAGCGTCAACAGGACCCTTCCGAAAGCCATGAGCGCCCCCATGAGCGCTCACGAATTGCGCCCCGGAGCCTGTTTCCGGCCATGGACATGCGCCCAGACCGAGGACGACGAACGTTCATGATTCACAGGCGGGGTGGGGGGTGAGGTGGGGAGTGGGAGATGTCCGGCATGCCGAACACGCCAAGGTGGCGTGGGTGCCGAGAGTACGACGGGGGGCTGTGAGGCGGTAGAGGTGTGGGTACGACGGTGATGCTGCTGTTGGGGGTGGGGCTATTGACACGCCTGCTGGGGGTGGGTGACCCCGCTACGAGGTCGTGGTCCCGGCGGGAAGAGCCGAAGCCCAGCCCGCCCCGGCCACCGCCCCACCCTTGCCACCCGGGCCACACAGACCCTGCACAGGCCCTGTGTGGCCCTGTACAGGCCCTGCCTAGGCCGACTCCCGCAGACACAGCTCCGCGCGGACGATCTCCGACTCCACACCGAGCGGACCCGTGCCGGTCAGCAGCCGGGCGGCCTGGTGGACGGCCAGCGTGCCGAGGCGGCGGGCGTCGAGGGCGACGCTGGTGAGCGCGGGTTCCACGAGCGCGCCGAGTTGCAGCCCGTCGAAGCCGATCACGGCCAGGTCCTGCGGAATCCGCCGCCCCAGCCGCCGCCCGGCCCGCAGCGCGCCGATGGCGATGATGTCGTTGAACGTGAAGACGGCGGTGACGTCCGGATGCTCGGCCAGCAGTTCCTCCAGCGCCCGCTCCCCGCCCTCCACGCTCTGCGCGGCCCGCCGCACCGGCCCCTCACCCAGCCCGTGCGCCGCCAGCGCCGCCCGGAACCAGACGTACCGGATACTCGGCTCGGCCCGCCCGGCGTGATCGAGCATGCCGATCCGCCGGTGCCCGCCGGCCACCAGATGCCCGATGGCTTGCTCGACGCCCGCGCTGCCGTCCACCACGATCGAACTGAACCGCACCGCGGGCCCTTCCCGCCCTATCAACACCACGGGCACCCCCCGCACCAGCCGGTCGAGCTCCTCCTCGGGCCTGCTGAAGTACCCCACGACCGCGTCGACCTGCGACCCGATCACCTCCAGCGTCCCGCGCTCCTCATCGGGGTTGTCGGCGGTGTCGTAGACGACGACATGCCAGCCACGCGCCCGCGCCGCCTCCAGCGCGGCGGCGGCGACCTCGGTGAAGAACGGGTTCCGCAGATCCGGGATGACCAGCCCGATGCTGGTGGTGTCCGGCCGCACCAGCCCCCGCGCGAACCGGCTAGGCCGGTACCCCAGCGCCTGCGCCGCGTCCAGCACCCGCTGCTTGGTCGAGTTGCCGATCTCCCCCTTGTCGTTCAGCGCGCGCGACACCGTCTGCCGGGACACCCCCGCACGCTGGGCGACATCGTCGATCGTCACCCTGCGGGCTGCCGCCCCCGACTGCGCCATCACTTACCTCCGGACCATGCCGACGCCGATGCGCCCGCCGGGGATCGAGTATGCCTGTGCCGAGGTGAATCACGACGCGGGGGCATGGACCGGTCACGGGGTGCGGGGTCGTGCGGAGGGGGCGCCACGCCCTACGAGAACGAGAACGACTACGACACCGGCACCGCACCCGCACCCACACCCACACCCACACCCACAAAAAACGTCAGCACCGGCGAAAACGTCGCCCGGCGAAAATCCGCCCCGCCCCCAAGCGGACGCCACTCACCACACCCCGCGTCACCCCACACGGAGCACAGCCGACCGCACCCCGCCGCGCAGGCCCGCGCTCAGCCCCCGACCCCCCGCAGCGCCATCCCCACCGCCGCCTCGGTGATCGTGTCCGGCTCCTCCGCCACACCCAGCTCGATCCTGCGTACGGCCGCGTCCACCACGCCCTGGAGCAGCATCGCCGTGAGCCGGGGCTCGGCGTGGCCCATGTCGGCCAGTGCCTCGACGATCATCGCGATCAGCCCGCCGTGGGCCGCCCGGATCTTCTCCCGCGCCCCGGCGTCCAACTCGCTCGCCGAGATGGCGACCACGGCCCGGTGCCGCCGGTCCCCCACCAGCTCCAGCTGCTTACGGACATACGCCTCGACCTTCGCCTCGGCCCCGTCCGCGGCATCCATCGCCGTCTCGACCTCGGCCGCCCAGACGGGGAAGTCGACCTGGCACAGCTCCTCGACCACGGCCGCCCGTGACCGGAAGTACTCATACACGGACGAACGCGCCAGCCCGGTGCGCTCGGCGAGTGCGGGGAAGGTCAGCGCCTCCGTCCCGCCCTCGGACAGCAGGGAGCGGGCCGCGTCCAGCAGGGCGGCTCGCTGCATCGACCGGTGCTCGGCCACGGAGGCCGCTCGAATCCTTGGCACGTCAACCACTCTACGGACGGACCCACCGCTTCGGGAGTGGCGCACACCACCGAGGTCCCCCACCGACCGGCGCACTCACCCCCGACGGGCGCACTCGCCTCGTCCGAACACGCCACCCCTCCCAGGCCCCCTGCGGAACCCCTGGGCCCCAGGCCCCTGCCGGCCTCAGCGCCCGAATCCGGCCAGCTTCGCCCTCAGCTGCAACACCGACTTGGTATGGATCTGGCTGACCCGGCTCTCGGTGACCCCCAGCACATTGCCGATCTCGGCGAGCGTCAGCCCTTCGTAGTAGTAGAGCATCACGACGGTCTTCTCCCGCTCGGGCAGCGTGTTGATCGCCCGTGCCAGGAACCGCCGTAGCTCGCGGTCCTCCGCCACCTCCACCGGATTGTCGGCGGCGGTGTCCTCCAGGGTGTCCATGAGGCTCAGCCGGTCGCCGCCGCCCTCGCCCCCGACATGCAGCAGCTCCTCCAGCGCCACCACATTGGCCAGCGACAACTGGCTGAACACCGCGTGCAGTTCGTCCACCGGAATGCCCAGCTCGGCGGCCACCTCCGACTCGCTCGGCGTCCGCCGCAGCCGCGCCTCCAGCGTCGCGTACGCCCGCTCGACGTTGCGCGCCTTCTGCCGCACGGACCGGGGGATCCAGTCCAGCGCCCGCAGCTCGTCGATCATCGCGCCCCGGATCCGGGTGATCGCGTACGTCTCGAACTTGATCTCCCGGTCGATGTCGAACTTCTCGATCGCGTCGATCAGCCCGAACACCCCAGACGACACGAAGTCCGCCTGCTCCACATTGGGCGGCAGCCCCACGCTCACCCGCCCCGCCACATACTTCACCAGCGGCGAATAGTGCAGGATCAGCTGCTCCCGCAGCCGCTCGTCCCCCGTGGTCTTGTACGAACGCCACAGTTCGTCGAGCGTCGAGGGAGCGGGCGGTCGCATGCTGCCACCCTCACGGGCGGCTGGGGGGATCGCCGCCCGGTCGGACCCGGAGGTGTGCTGGGGCATTCGTCGCCTTGTGCCGTTCTGCCGTGAAGCTCGTGCGGGGGTGCCTGTGGTCGCGCCATCGGTCTGGTGGGTGGCCGGTCTGGACCGGATCCTTGTGAGCGTAGCGTGACTGGAGTGTCGCGGTGCGCGAAGTGCGAGGCCCGCGCGGTGCGCAGATACGTTCCGTTCGACGCCCCACCGGGTCATGACGATCACTCACCGCGATCACGTAATCCGGCCAACTGCGCCATTTCCCAAGGAATTCCACCTTCCCCCGGACGGCCGAACACACTCGGTCAACCCGGACTGCGACCGTCGCGGACCGGCGTCACCGACTGGCGTGTCAACTTCCAGCCGTCGCCGTGTCGTTCGACAAACCCGAGCGCTCTGAGTTCGTACAGTCTCGCGATCGTGTCGTCCGGCGTGGTCTGCGCGCCGCGCGCGATCTCATCGGCCTGGGCGGCCCGGCGGCCGGGCACCGCCGCGAGAACCCTTCTCGCGGCGGGGGTGAGCAGATCGCGCGGCAGCACCGGACCGCGCCGGACCGGTGCCAGCTCGCCCATGTCACCCACCAGTTCGACCACCTCGGCGGCATCGGTGACCAGCTCGGCGTCCCCGCGCAGCAGCTCGTGCACGCCGGCCGACAGGGCACTGGTCGCCGGACCGGGCACCCCTATCGTGTGCCGGCCCAGCCGCTGCGCGGCCCGCGCGGTCACCAGTGACCCGCTCCGGTACGCCGCCTCCACCACCACCGTGCCCCGGGTGAGCGCGGCGATCACCCGGTTGCGCAGGATGAAACGGCTCGGTGTCGGATGTTCCCCCGGCGGCAACTCCCCGACGACCAGTCCCTGTTCCGCGATCCTCGCGATCAGCTGGGTGTGCCCGCGCGGATAGGGTTTGTCGACTCCGCAGGCCAGTACGGCGACGGTGGCCCCGCCCGCCCCGAGCGCGCCCCGGTGAGCGGCGCCGTCGACGCCGTAGGCGCCGCCGGAGACCACGACCCAGCCCCGTTCGGCGAGGCCGCAGGCGAGGGTGACGGCCATGTGTGCGCCGTACTCGGTGCAGGCGCGGGCCCCCACGACCGCGACCGAACGCAAGGCCCACATCCGCAGGCTCGCCCGCCCCCGCACCCACAGCCCCAGGGGCCGCGCGTCCCCGAGGTCGTCGAGCTGCCCCGGCCACTCGCCCGCCCCCGGACTGACGAACCGCACTCCGGCAGCCCGCGCTAGGGCCAGATCCCGCTCCGGCTCGGCCCGCCCGGCCCGTGCCCGCAGCCCACTCCACCGCCGATCGCTCACCCCCGGCAACGCCCGCCCGCCCCGCACCCGCCGGGCCACCTCCCGCACCCCGAACTCCCGCACCCACCGGCCCCCGACCTCATCACCGGGTTCGATGACCCGGGTGAGGAAGACCCGGTCCAGCAGCTCGCCCCCGAACTCACCACCGCCCTCGCAGCCGGTCCCGGCATCGGTGTCGGCGTCGATGTGACCGGCCGGGCCGAACAGCCCGTCACCGGCCTCACCACCACCCCCGATTCCGGCATCGGCGTTCCCGTCTGCGACCGGACCGAACAGCCCGCCACCGGCCTGACCACCACGCTCGGTCCCGGCATCGGTGTCCGCGTCTCCGACCGGACCGAACACCCCGCCACCGACCGCGCCACCACCCCCACTCCCGCCACCAGCCGCACCCACTCCCCCACCGCTCCCGCCACGGAATTCGCCCCGGCTCACGTCAACGCCCCGATCGCCATGGGCACCCCCCGTGGGATGCCCGTCCGCAGTTGCAGCGCCAGGGCGACGTCGGTGATGGTCGGCCGGTCGTGGCCGACGAGGTCGGCGACGGTCCAGGCGACCCGCAGCACCCGGTCCAGCCCCCGCGCGGTCAGCGCGCCCCGCTCCAGATTGCGCTCGGCCTCGTCCATGGCGCCGGGCGCGGCATGCCAGCGGGTGCGCAGCTCGCGTCCGGGGACCTCGCTGTTGGTGCGCCACGGCGTGTCCGCCAACCGGGCCACGGCCCGCTCCCGCGCCGCCCGCACCCGGTCGGCGACGGTCGCCGAGGACTCGCCCCGCGCGCCCCGGTCGAGCAACTCCGCGCGGGTGACGCGATCGACCTCGACCCGTAGGTCGACACGGTCCAGCAGCGGCCCGGAGAGCCTGGACTGATACCGCCGGATCGCGGACGGCGAGCACTCGCACAGGTCCCCGGTGACCGAGAACCGCCCGCACGGGCACGGATTGGCGGCGAGCACCATCAGGAACCGGGCCGGGAACCGCACCACCCCGGCACTGCGCGCGATCACCACATGCCCGGCCTCCAACGGCTGCCGCAGCGCGTCCAGCGCATGCCCGCTGAACTCGGGCGCCTCATCGAGAAAGAGCACTCCCCGATGCGACAGCGACACGGCCCCCGGCCGGGCGATCCCCTGTCCGCCGCCGACCAGCGCCTGCATGGTCGCCGAGTGGTGCGGGGCGCAGTAGGGCGCGATGTCGATCAGGGGTTTGCCCGGTGGCAGCAGTCCGGCCACCGAGTGCACGGCGGTGACCTCCAGGGAGTCCTGGCGGGCGAGCCGGGGCAGGATCGCGGGCAGCCGCTCCGCCAGCATCGTCTTGCCCGCCCCCGGTGGGCCTTCGAGGAAGAGATGGTGGCCTCCGGCGGCCGAGACCTCCACCGCCGTGCGCGCCGAGGTCTGGCCCACCACGTCGGCCAGATCGTGCCCGGCATCGTGCTGCGCGGCGCCCACGCTGTGCATACCGGTGGCGGCGCCGGTGCCCGGCATCCGCAGACCGGCGAGCAGTGGATCCGGCCTGCCCAGGTCGTCCGGGGCTTCCTCGGGCACCGGTTCGTCCGCGAGGACGGCGATCAGCTGCCGCAGGCTGCGCACCCCCAGCACGGACACCCCGGGCACCAGCGACGCCTCGGCGGCGGCGCACTCCGGCACCACGACCTGTTCGTAGCCGGCGTCGGCGGCGGCCAGCACCGCGGGCAGGATGCCCCGTACCGGACGGACCCGGCCGTCCAGGCCCAGCTCGCCGATCATCACGAGGTCGGCCAGCACGCGCGGGTCGATCCGCTCCGAGGCGCCCAGCACCGCGCAGGCCACGGCGAGGTCGAAGCCCGATCCCGCCTTGGGCACGGACGCCGGGCTGAGTCCCACGGTGAGCTTCTTCTGCGGCCACTCGGCGCCCGAGTTCACGACCGCGGCCCGCACCCGGTCCCGGCTCTCCGTCAGGCTCTTGTCGGGCAGTCCCACCAAGGTGAACGCCGCGACGCCCGGTTCCAGGTCCGCCTGGACCTCGACCACGACGCCCTCGACACCGACCAGGGCCACCGAGCACGTACGCGCGAACGCCATCTCAGGCCACCCCCCGCGCGTGCTCGACCACGGCCGCGCCGCGCTCGGGCAGGACCACACCGATCAGGTCGATGCGCACCCCGCCGGGTGGCGCTCCCCCGTGCGCCTGGGTCCATCGCTGCGCGAGCCCGCGCAGCCGCTCCGCCTTGACGGGCGTCACCGCCGCCATCGGATGCTCGTAGGACCCCGTCCTGCGGGTCTTGACCTCGCAGACCACCAGGACGTCCCCGTCCCGCGCCACGATGTCGATCTCACCGGTCCTGCCACAACGCCAGTTGCGCTCCAGGACCGTCATACCGGCCTCGGTCAGCCGTCGCGCGGCCAGATCCTCGCCGTACCTGCCGAGTGCGTCTCGTGCGTTCATGTCGGCACCTCCTGGCGCCAACGATCACGCACCCCCCACCCAGAAGTGGATCTTGGTGAGTTACCGACCGGTTGTGGATATCTCCGCCACCCACACGAGTGACGGACCCCGCCCCACCCACCGAACCCACCCGGACCTCACCCGCCCGGCAACTCCAGATCACTCTTGTTCAGCTCCTCGATGTTCACGTCCTTGAACGTCAACACCCGGACCTGCTTCACGAACCGCGCCGGCCGATACATGTCCCACACCCAGGCATCCGCCATCGACACCTCGAAGAACACCTCACCCTGGACCGAGTGCACCTGCATCTCATAGTCATTGGTCAGATAGAAGCGCCGCTCGGTCTCGATCACATATTTGAACAGACCGACGACATCGCGGTACTCCCGGTAGAGCTTCAGCTCCATCTCGGTCTCGTACTTTTCGAGGTCCTCGGCGCTCATGGCATGTTCCCCTTCAGCCGTGCGATCCCACCATTGTGCGCCCGTCCCGTGAGCCTCTAGACGATTTCCGTGTCAAGGATCTCCGGCCGGGGCGGGGGACCTTCGTCGAGCAGTCTGCGCAGCAGCTCGGCGAGTCTGGTCGGATACACCGTCTCATGCGACCGGGCCAGTTCCTGACACGTCCACCACCTCGCCCCGGCGACACTGCGCCGCTCCAGCTCGGTGAGGGCGAGGGCCCGCGTCACGGTCTGCGTCGTACGGGCCAGGTAGTACCACTCGTCCTGGTCCCAGCGCCGCCCGGCGAACGGGAAGGAGCACCTGCGCCGCCACAGCACCGGACCCAGCTCGACCTCGGTGATGCCGGTCTCCTCGGACAGCTCCCGCAGCGCGGCCCGCTCCCGGCTCTCGTCGCCCTCCACACCCCCACCCGGCGTGAACCACCAGTCGTCGGCCGGATCGTCCGGTTCATGCCCGTGCAGCAGCAGAATCCGGTCTTCCGGATCCAGCAGCACCACCCGAGCGACCTTCCGCAGCCCACCCCGGTACGTGTCCTCGGCCCCCGCCGCGGCCGACAGCCCACCCTCACCGGATCCCGCCCCGGACACCGGCCCACCGGCACCGGCACTCGCCCCGCCCGCGCCGGGCACCGCCCCCGCCCCACCCCCGTCAGCCGACACGCGCCGGCTCCTGCCCCCGTCGCCGCGCCGCACCCCGCGCCGCCACCCCCTTGGCCACCGGCCCGTACGCGGCGCCCGCCAGCACCAGCACCGCCCCGGCCACGATCAGCGCCACGACCGTACGGATAGGTCCCGGCTCGGACAGCGCCCCCAGCTCCGCGAAGCCACTCGGCGGCTCCAGCGTCCCGTCCATGGGCCAGACGACGGCGTCCACCCGCCCGGTGACCGCGTCGCGCGCCACCGTGCCGCTCGCCGCGTCCGTGAGGTGGGCCGTGGAGTCCAGCGAGCTGTGCCGCTCGTCGCCGAGCAGGAAGATCCGTCCCTCGGGAACGGTCACCGCCGGGAAGTCCGCGGCCTCCGCGGACTCACCCGCGGGCAGATAGGGCTCGTCGACCGGCTGACCGTTCACCGTCAGCTTCCCGTCCGTGCAGCAGGCCACCGTGTCCCCGCCGACCGCCACGACCCGCTTCAGCACGGGCGCGTCCGCCCAGGTGGCGTCCTTGAAGACGACGACATCGCCCCGGCGTACATCGTCCCCGTCGACCCGCTCCGCCAGCACCCGGTCCCCGGCGTCGATGGTCGGCGCCATGGAACCCGTCGGGACCGTGTACGGCCGGTAGACCAGCGCTCCCCAGCCGAACCCGCCGACGAACAGCGCCAGGCCCAGCGCCACCGCCACCCCGGACAGCAACTGCCCGGCCCGCCCGCCCGCCGGACCACCGCCCCCACCAGGGGCCGTACCTGTCGTGCTCTCGCCACCCATGGACCCGCACCCTACCGGCGGCGCACCCACCCCGGTCAGCCCTTCCACCACCCCGGCGTCCCACCCCCATCACGCGCCCCACTCCACTCCGCAGCCACCTGACGACATACGCCGACGGGGCCCTCGTACGATCACGAGGACCCCGTCGGTCCGGCGGTTCCGCCCCGCCCCAGCGCCCGGCTGCCGGGCTCAGCGCGTCTTCTCGACGACGCCCTTGCGGCGCCACCACACCACCGGCACCACGGCGGCCAGCGCCAGCGCGTTCGGCGCCGTCGTCAGGCCCGCCGCCGCGTTGGAGGGCTGGTCGTCGAGGCCCGGCTGGTCGAAGGTGTCCGGAACCGACAGGGTGCCCCAGCGGTTGATCGGCCACGCCTTGACGACGGCCCGTCCGACGACCTCCTCGACCGGAACCATGCCGTGGTACTTGTCGGCGGTGTTGTAGCGCGAGTCCCGGGAATTCTGCCGGTGGTCGCCCATCACCCAGATGAAGCCCTCGGGGACCTCCACCGTGAACTGGCCGCCCTGGTCGTCCATGCTGCACGGGGTGTTGCCCGGATAGACGTACGGCTCGTCCAGCGCCTTGCCGTTGACCATCACCGGGCCGGTGCCCTGACACGAGACGGTGTCGCCGCCGACTCCGATGACCCGCTTGATCAGATCCTTCTCCTCCGAGGACGGCATCAGGCCGATCCAGCTCAGGAAGGTCTGGAAGGCGTTGGGTTCGGCGGTCGGCTCACCGGCCAGCCAGTTGTCCGGGTCGTGGAAGACGACGACCTCGCCGCGGTCCGGCTCGGAACCGAACCACGGGGTGAGCTTGTCGACCAGCACGCGGTCGCCCCGCTGAAGGGTGTTCTGCATCGAGTCGGAGGGGATCGAGAACGCCTGGAGCAGAAACGTCTTGATCAGCAGCGCCAGCACCAGCGCGATGACGATCAGGATCGGCAGCTCCTTCCAGAAGGAGCGCGGCTTCTTCGGCCGGGGCGGCATCTCGTCCGTCCCCCGGTCGCCGGCCGTGGGATCCGACGGACCCGCGGGACCGGCGGCGCCGGGCGCCCCCGGCGTCGTACCGTCCTCATTCCCTGAGGTCACGGCACCGTCGGCCTGGGCGGACTCTTCCACGGGACGTCCGCGGTGCTCCTCGCCGTCGTGTCCGGACCGTGCGCCAACCGCCACATCCCCCACGCCAACTCCTCACTCTGTGCCGCCGCCTGCCCCATGCACGACGCAGGCCCACCACTCCCATAACGAGCGGGAGTTCCGCAGGGGTCGGGAGCTGGATTGCTTTCGGATCGTAGGAGGCAACCCTATGCGACAGCGTGGGACCGGCGGTCGCCCCAGGCGCGGAGTCGGTCAAGGATGCGTACGTTTTCGGTTCGTCCAGGGCGGACCAGTGGGCGAAGGGCCAGGCGATGACCATGGCACGGCCGACCACCTCGTCCTCGGAGACCGTGCCGCCGTAGTCGGTGTCCTGGTGGGCGCGCGAATCGGCGGAGTTGGAGCGGTGGTCGCCCATCACCCACAGCCGGCCCTCGGGGACGGTGATGTCGAACCTGGTTTCGGAGGGTGCGTTTCCCGGATACAGGTAGTCGTCCTCGGTGAGCGGGACGCCGTTGACGGTCACCCGGCCCTGCGCGTCGCAGCACTGCACCCGGTCGCCGCCGACGCCGACGACCCGTTTGATGAGGTCCTTCTCGTTCTCCGAGGGCAGCAGGCCGATGAAGGTGAGGGCGTCCTTGACCTGCTTGATCACGATCGGGTCGTCCTCCTGCTGGGCGGGCTCCTCCTCCTGGAGCCAGCCGCCGGGGTCCCGGAAGACGACGACATCCCCGCGCTGCGGCTCGGAACCGAACCACGGGGTGAGCTTGTCGACCAGCACCCGGTCGCCGATCTGGATGGTCTGCTCCATGGAACCGGACGGGATCACGAACGCCTGGACCAGGAATGTCTTCAGCACCAGGGCGATCAGCACGGCCACGCCCGCGAGCAGCGGTATCTCCTTGATGGCCGAGCGCCGCCGGCGCCGCTTGACCTTGCGCTGGAGCTTGCGGCGCTCCGCGCGGGTGCGTCCCGCGCCCCGGGCGGCGGTGCGGCGGGTGCCGGTGGGCAGCAGATCGTCGGCGGGGCTGCTGGGCACTCCGCGCGGTTTCCCGCGGTTACCCATGGGTGCCGTCCGGGTCGGGCACGCGCGCGTAGGCGTCGGACGGGGTGAGCCGGCTCCAGCGGCCGGCGGGCCAGGCGATCCAGTCGGCCCGCCCGATGACCTGGTCGACGGGGATCATGCCACCGCCGGGCGAGCCGAGGTGGTCACGGGAGTCGCTGGAGGCGCTGCGGTGGTCGCCGAGCAGGAAGAGACCGCTCTCGGGCACGACGACGTCGAAGGGCACCGTGGACGGGCTGTCACCGGGGTACAGGAACCCGGACTCGTCGACCGGCCGGCCGGTCACCACGATCCACCCCCCCCCCGCCCACGCCAACCCCCCGCGCCCCCCCCCCCCCCCCCCCCCCATCAACAATGAGGGCCGCCCCCCAAAAGCCGGGCCCG
>NZ_JBHYUG010000135.1:0-4460 GCF_042749375.1 Streptomyces sp. NPDC059477
GACCAGGTGTCCGCGCCCTCGGCGTGTCGGGCGACGTGAAAGCGGCCGGGACCCAGGGCCGCCCGCCCCGGATCGGTGGTACCGCGGGCATCGCATGTGCCGATGTCGGCCGTAGGGTGGTCGCATGAACGATCGCATGGTGTGGATCGACTGCGAGATGACCGGCCTCTCGCTGTCCGACGACGCGCTCATCGAGGTGGCCGCCCTGGTCACCGACTCCGAGCTGAATGTGCTCGGCGAGGGCGTGGACATCGTCGTCCGTCCGCCGGACTCCGCCCTGGAGACGATGCCGGAGGTGGTACGGGAGATGCACACCGCGTCCGGACTGCTCACCGAGCTGCCGGGCGGCACCACCCTCGCCGACGCCGAGGAACAGGTCCTCGCGTACGTACGCGAACACGTCAAGGAGCCGGGCAAGGCCCCCCTGTGCGGCAACTCCGTCGGCACCGACCGCGGCTTCCTGCTGCGTGACATGCCGACGCTGGAGAGCTACCTCCACTACCGCATCGTGGATGTCTCCAGCGTCAAGGAACTGGCCCGCCGCTGGTACCCGAGGGCGTACTTCAACAGCCCCGAGAAGAACGGCAACCATCGCGCGCTCGCCGACATCCGCGAGTCGATCGCGGAGCTGCGCTACTACCGCCAGGCGATCTTCGTGCCCCAGCCGGGCCCGGACTCCGAGACCGCGCGGGCGATCGCCGCACAGCACGTCCTGCCTGCGCGGTAACCCGGATCGGGCCCCCTCGCGGGCCCCCCGGAAAAGCCGGGCGCGAGCACCCCTTCGGACCCTGTACACTTTTTCTCGGCTGGTCGGGGAGACAACAGTCTCAACCGCCGGTCATGGTGGGTGTAGCTCAGTTGGTAGAGCACCTGGTTGTGGTCCAGGTGGCCGCGGGTTCAAGTCCCGTCACTCACCCTCGTAAGCGAAGGGCCGATCCGGTCGAACCGGGTCGGCCCTTCGTCATGTCCGTCGCGGGTCGGGGCCGGCGTGGGTCATAGCCGATGAGGGCCGTCGTCCGGGAGGGCGGCGAAGAAGGCGTCCGGGTGGAGGCGGCCGGTGGCCTTGGCCGTCGGGGTCGACGGAGACGCGAGTGGCTGCGCGGGGTCGCCGGAGGACCGTGCGGGACTGTCGCCGGGGGATGGGACGCGACACCAAATGGGGGGGAAGGTGTCGCGTCCCGTTACTCCCCTCGGGGTCCGGGCGTGTCAGGGCGCCATTGCCAGGGGAGGTCGGGGCGCCGAGGCGATGCCCTTGGGGGAACAGGGCATACGCTAGCTAAGCGGAATCCGGCAAATAGCCTGTAACGGGCGCGAGTTGGGATTCTTAGGGTGGGCTTAAGGGAGGGATCGGGAGCGGTTAAAGGTCGGGACCAGCCGGCGTGGGCGGCGTCTGCGCACGCCCCCGCGATGCCCTCGCCGCTCCGGGCGGTGCCCGGCGAGCTGGATCCAGACCCGCACCTCGGTGCCGCCGAGCACGGAGGAGCCGATCCGCACGTCCCCGCCGGTGGACTCGGCGAGCCGGCGCACGATGTCCAGGCCGAGCCCGGTCGAGCCGTCGGCGCCCGAGCCCCGGCCCCGGGCCATGGCCGCCTCGGGGTCGGCGATGCCCGGCCCGGCGTCGGAGACCAGGACGATCACCGCGTCCTCGCCGTTGTGCACGTCGACCGCGAAGGCGGTGCCCTCCCGGGTGTGCCGGAAGACATTGCCGAGCAGCGCGTCGAGCGCGGCGGCCAGATCGGCGCGGACCACCGGTATCCGTACCGGCGTGTCCGCGCCCGCCACCCGCCACTTGCGGCCCTCGTCCTCGGCCAGCGCGGACCAGAACACCATCCGCTCGCGCACCACCTCCGCCGCGTCGCACCCGGCGCCCGGCCCGGCGGCGACGGTCTGCGGCTTGGCCTCGCGGGCCGTACGGATGATCGTGTCGACCTCGCGCTCCAGCTGGGCGACGGCCGCGCGGGTCTGCTCGGCGGCCGGTCCCTCGCCCAGCGAGGCCGCGTTGAGCCGCAGCACGGTCAGCGGGGTGCGCAGCCGGTGGGACAGATCGGCGGCCAGCTCCCGCTCGTTGGCGAGCAGCTGGACGACCTGGTCGGCCATGGAGTTGAACGCGACGGCCGCGAGGCGCAGTTCGGTCGGGCCCTCCTCGGGGACGCGGGAGCCGAGCTTGCCGTCGCCGAGTTCACGGGCGCCCTCGACCAGCCGCTGGGCGGCCCGCACCATCCGAGCGCCGAGCCGGTCGGCGACCGCGACCGAGCCGACGATCAGGGCGAATCCGACGCCCGCGAGGACCGTCCACGCCGTGTGCACGCCCGCGCCGACGGCGGCGTCGGCGACGTACACCTCGACCACCGCTATCTCCCCGGAGCTGAGCGCGACCGGCTGGAGCAGGGCGGAGCCGTCGGGGACCCGGACAGTGGCGGCGCGGCCCAGCCGCCGGGTGGACTCGATGTCCTCGGGCAGCGCGCGCCGCATGCCGATCCCGGCCGCCGCCGCCGCGTCGCCGTCGGCCGGCAGGTGCACGGCCATCCGGTCGCCGGAGCCCGCGGACGCGACCGCCCGCCGGAGCTGCTCGTGGTCGGTGGTGATGGACAGCGCGGGCGCGATCTCGGCGGCGTCCCGCTCGGCGTTGGAGAACGCGCGGTCGCGGGCCAGTTCCTTGATGACCAGGCCGAGCGGGACCGCGAAGGCGACCACGACCATCGCCGTGACCGCCAGGGAGACCTTGACCAGTGCCCATCTCATCGCGGCGGCTCCGCTCCCGGTGGTTCCAGCTTCACCCCGACGCCCCGCAGGGTGTGCAGATAGCGCGGCCGGGCCGCGGTCTCGCCGAGCTTGCGGCGCAGCCAGGACAGATGGACATCGATCGTCTGGTCGTCGCCGTACGACTGCTGCCACACCTCGGCCAGCAGCTCGCGGCGCGGTACGACCACCCCGGGCCGCCCGGCGAGGAACGCCAGCAGGTCGAACTCACGGCGGGTCAGGTCGAGGCGGACTCCGTCCAGCTCGGCCTGGCGGCGCAGCGGGTCGACGGTGAGGCCGCCCACCCGCAGCACCGGCGAGGGCGGGGCCTCCCCGGTCGTGGCCCGGGAGCGGCGCAGCACGGCGGCGATCCGCGCGGAGAGGTGCTCCACGGAGAACGGCTTGGTCAGATAGTCGTCCGCGCCGTCGTTGAGCAGCCGCACGATCTCGGTCTCGTCGTCGCGCGCGGTGGCGATGATGACCGGCACATCGGTGATGCCGCGCAGCATCTTCAGGGCCTCGGCGCCGTCCAGATCGGGCAGTCCGAGGTCCAGGATGACCACGTCGAAGCGGAAATGGGCGACCTCGCGCAACGCCTCCAGCGCCGTGCCGACACTGCGCACGGTGTGCGTGGCGTCGGTCAGATGCCGGATGAGCGCCGAGCGTACGAACTGGTCGTCCTCGACCACGAGCACACTTGCCATGCGCGGCACCGTACGCCATACGGGCGACCCCCATCCGCCCCCTGTGGACAACTCCCGCGTTGTGGACAGCGGTGGGGCTGCGGCCGGACGGCGGCCGGACGGCGGTGGGACAACGCCGGTGCGGGTGAGGCACTATGGCGCGATGCTGCGTGGATTCGTACACCTTCTGGCTTGGTCGCTCGCCACGGGCGCGGCGGTCACGCTGTCGTGGTGGGGCGTGCACACGGTGATGGTGGCGACGGCGTACGACCCGCCGCGCGCCCTGTCGGTCACGGTGGCCGCCGAGTCCCCCGAGCCGCCGGATGATCCGCAGGCCACGCCCACCCCGTCGGAGCGTCCGGAGCCCTCGGGGCCGCCGGAGCCGGACACCTCGGCCGCCGCCGCGAGCGAGCGCCCGACGCCGCCCGGCCCGGCCTCCTCCCCGGCTGCGGCCGGCACCCCCGACGCCCCCTCCTCGACCACCGCCCCGCCCGCGTCGGCCTCCGCCGCCTCCGGTGAGGTCCGCAGTTACGACACCGAGGGCGGGCGCGCGGTCTTCGACATCGGCGACACCTCCGCGTCCTTCGTGTCGGCGACGCCCGCCACCGGCTGGTCGATGCAGGTGTGGCCCACGTCGACCTGGATCCGGGTGGAGTTCTCCTCGGGCGAGGAGCGGGTGTCGGTGTTCTGCACCTGGCACGACGGTCCGCCCCGGGTGAACGTCGAGACCTACTAGCGGCGATTCGGGGCGACACGCCGGGCCCGGTCGTTCGTTCGCACTCCGGGAATACGGTAAGCTGATCACAGAGCAGCCGCCCGGAACACCCGGTCACTGCCCGTGCGTTGGTGGTCCAAGGAAAGACGCCCCACTTCCTGTGGGGAGATGCAGGTGCAAGGCCTGCCCGGCGCTCCAGATGATGCAGTTGAGGGGAGCACGGGAGGCGAGGGGCTGTGGGGGGGGGGGGGGGGGGTGTTGAAAAACACCCACGGCCCGCCACAGGGCGCGGGGGGGGGGGGGGGGGGGAGCCCCCGGGGTGT
>NZ_JBHYUG010000135.1:4470-16519 GCF_042749375.1 Streptomyces sp. NPDC059477
GTGTTGGTCCCAGAACAATCCCCCCCCATTTTCTTGTGTGTCACTCGGCTCACTCGCCTGCCGGGCCCCACCTCATCTGTCTGTCCCGCCCCCCCCCCCGCCGTCGGGCCGCCCGGGGTCCCGTCGCGTTGTCACCCCTACGGCCGTGCCACCTCCGGCGACGGGGGCGGGGGCGGACAGTACCCGCCATTTTCGAGGTCATCCGGAAACCGGTGATGTGCCCTGGTTTTCTTTGGAACCGGTCAATTGCGGGCGGCTACGAAACACCGACATCCGGTACGAGTCCGCGAGTCGGCCCTGCGCAGGGGGATCGTTTCCGGTCGCCGACGCCCCTTCCCCACGTCAACTCACTGACGAAATTGGGGATCTGTACAGCACTGACGTCACCCACGTCACCCACGTCACTCTGCTCTCTGCCCCCACCCACAGACAGGGACGACCTTGCTGGCAACCCCGAGAACCCGCGCGAGAAGCCGGTTCACCGCTGCCCTCACGCTGCTCCTGGCGGCGGGACTCACCGGCACCCCGGCCGTGGCCGCGCCGGACGCCCCCACCCCCGTACTCACCCCCTCCCCCTCCCCCTCCGCCTACCGCTCGGTGACCCTGATCACCGGCGATCAGGTGCTTCTGGACGCGCGGGGTGACGCCGTCGGTGTCACGCCCGGCGAGGGCCGGTCCGGCATACCGCTCCAGATCAGCCGGACCGGCGAGCACACCTATGTCGTGCCCGCCGACGCCGAGCCGCTGATCGACGCGGGCACACTGGATCTGGCGCTGTTCGACGTGGCCGAACTGAGCCGCCCCGAGTACGGCGAGGTGGCGGGCGGCGGGGCCCCGGTGCTGGTCCGGTACGCGGCCGAGGACCCGGCGGCGCGCGGCCGGCTGGACGCGGGCACGGACGCCGAGGTGCGCGAGCTGGCGTCGGTGGACGGCGAGGCGGTCGTGGTGGCGCCGGAGGAGACACCGGCGGCCTGGTCCGCGCTGACCGACACCGAGGACGGCCGCAGTGAACTGGCCCCGGGCGTCGCGTCGTTGCGGCTGGACCGGGTGGTGACCGCCGCCCTGGACACCAGCGTGCCGCAGATCGGCGCCCCCGGGCTGTGGGAGGCGGGCCTGGACGGGACCGGCGTACGGATCGCCGTCCTGGACACCGGCATCGACACCACGCACCCGGATCTCGCGGGCAAGGTCGTCGCCGGGCAGAACTTCTCCACGGACGCCGACCTGCGCGACGGCAACGGACACGGCACGCATGTCGCCTCCACGGCCGCCGGGACCGGCGCGGGCTCCGAGGGCCGCTTCAAGGGCGTGGCGCCCGGCGCGGAACTCCTCAACGGCAAGGTGCTCAACACCGAGGGCTCCGGGCTGACCTCGGGGATCGTCGCCGGGATGGAGTGGGCGGTGGCGCAGGGCGCCGATGTCGTCAACCTGTCCCTCGGGGCGACCGACACCCCGGGCACCGACCCGCTGGAAGAGGCCGTGGAGGCGCTCTCCGACCGGGCGCTGTTCGTGGTCGCGGCGGGCAACGCCGGGTCGGGGGCGGGCACGCTGGCCTCGCCCGGGGTGGCGGAGGCCGCGCTGACCGTGGGCGCGGTGGACAAGCTGGACCAGCCGGCCGACTTCTCCTCGCGCGGGCCGCGCCTGGACGGCGGCGTCAAACCCGATGTCACCGCGCCGGGTGTCGCCATCACCGCCGCCTCGGCCGAGGGCACCCGGCCGGACGCCCCGCACCCGGTGCCCGGCTATGTCACCCTCAACGGCACCTCCATGGCCACCCCGCATGTCGCGGGCGCGGCGGCCCTGCTGATGCAGCGTCACCCGGACTGGAGCGGCGCCCGCGTCAAGGCCCTGCTGACCGGTTCGGCGCTGCCCGGTGACGGTACGGCGTACGAGCAGGGCACCGGACGGATCGACCTCACCCGTGCGACCGCCCAGAGCGTGGTGGCCGAGCCCGGCTCGCTGAACTTCGGCCGCGCCGAGTGGCCGCACACCGACGACGAGCCCCAGACCCGTACGGTCGGCTACCGCAACCTCGGGGACACGCCGGTCACCCTCGAACTGACCACCGCCACCACCGGCCCCGACGGCGGCCCGGCCCCCGAGGGTCTGTTCACCCTCGGCGCGGACCGGGTCACCGTCCCGGCGGGCGGCACCGCGGGCGTCGAGGTCACCGCCGACACGCGCGTCGGCGGCGAGGCCAACGGGGCGTACAGCCTGACGCTGACCGCCGCCGGGGACGGTCAGAGCGTGCGCAGCACGGGTGGTCTCGACCGGGCGGGCAATACGTACGAGGTCACCATCGAGGCCACCGGCCGGGACGGGCTGCCGCCCGGGATCTTCAACTGGGCCGCCTGGCTCACCGGGCTCGGCAACGGGGTCTTCGAGCTGGTCAGGGGCGAGAACGGCACCGCGACCGTGGAGGTCCCGGCGGGTGACTACACGCTGGTCGGCCGTAACTTCGCGGCCGGTGGCATCGACAACCTGGTCGCCCCGAAGGTGACCGTCGACCGGGACATGACCATCGCCTTCGACGCGCGCGACGCCCGGCCGGTCGAGGTCACCCTGCCCGATCCGCAGGCCAGGGGCTACGCCACCTTCATGTCGACGGTGGTCCGCTCGGGCGGCCTGGAGGCGTCCGCCAGCATCGGTCTGCCGGCGAGCCTGACGGGCGCCCGCACCGGTCTGATCGGCGACCCGCCCACGCCCGGCGAGGTCACCTCCTACTTCGTCTCGCACTGGACCGGCGGCGACGGCAGCGAGTACCACCTCGCCCACACCCTGCCCGACAGCTTCTACACCGGTCATGTCCAGCATGTCGCCGCCGCCGACCTGGCGAAGCTGACCCTGCGCCAGGGCTCCTCCGTGGCGGGCGCGACCGGCGTGAACTGGACGCTGCTGCCCGGCACCGGCACCTCCGGCGTCGGCTACTACAGCGACCTGCCGAACACGCGGACCGTCTATCTCCAGGGCGACCACACCTGGTCGGCCCGCTCCGAGCAACGCGACACCGCGGGCGGGAGCCTCCAGGCGCAGTACGAGATCCCCGCCCGCGCGTACCGGCCGGGCGAGAGCCGTACGGAGACGGTCAACACGGGCGTCTTCGGCCCGGCGCTGGGGGCCGGGAGCGGCGGGGGCGGACTGGTCCGCGACGGGGACACGCTCACCGGCTCGATCGCCCCCTTCACCGACGGGGCGGGCCACGCGGGCGGCAGCCTGTACGACCCCGCCGCGACGACCACCAGCCTCTACCGCGACGGCCGTCTCCTCGCCACCGCCGACGGCCCGCTCGACTCCGCGCGCTTCCTGCTGCCGCCCGGCAAGGCCCGCTACCGGCTGGTCACGACGGCCGCCCGCCCGGCCGCGATCGCCTCGGTCACCTCACGGGTGACCTGGCAGGCCGAGTTCACCTCCGCGCACACGTCGTCCCCCACCGCCGTCCCGGCGAGCGTGGTCCGGTACGCGCCCGAACTGGCGCTCGACTCCACGGCACCGGCCGGTGCGCGGCAGCGGATCCCGGTCACCGTGGCGGGTTCGGCGGCGGGCCGCGGCCTCGCCTCGCTGTCTGTGTCGGTGTCGTACGACGGCGGCGGGAGCTGGCGTCCGGCGGCCGTCCGGCAGGGGGCGGTGACCGTCACGAACCCGGCGGCGGGCGGGTCGGTGTCCTTGCGGGCGACGGTACGGGACCGGCAGGGGAACGTCTTCGGCCAGACGATCGTGGACGCCTATCGCACGGCGTGACCCCTTGGCCCACTCGGACCCACCCGGGCCCACCCGGGCCCACTGGGACCTAGCGGAAGACGGACGGCGGTGGTGCCGGTGATGCCACCGCCGCCGCGTCCGTCACCGGGAGGGCGCCGCCCGTGAAGTCGGTCAGCTCGCGGCCGTGCGCGACCCGGGCGGGGTGCGGGTCGCAGGCGGCGCGGCGGGTGAGTTCGGCGAGCGGCAGCGGCAGGTCGGAGGCGACCAGTACGGCGTTGCCGAACCGCTTGCCGCGCAGTACCGCCGGGTCGGCGATCAGGGCGACCTCGGTGAACCGGGCGGCGGCGGTGGCGATCTGGCCGCGCAGATGGGCGAGCGGCGGACCGTCGGCGAGGTTCGCGGCGTACAGGCCGCCCGGCCGCAGCGCCCGGCGGACCTCGTCCAGGAACTCGGTGGAGGTCAGATGGGCGGGGGTGCGGGCGCCGCTGAACACATCCACCAGGATCAGATCGGCCCATCCGTCGGCGACCTTGGCGAGTCCTTCGCGCGCGTCGGCCGACCGGACCCGGATCCGGGCCCCGGCCGCCAACGGCAGTTCGCGCCGGACCAGTTCGACCAGGGGCGCGTCCCGCTCGACGACCTGCTGGGTGGCGCGGGGGCGGGTGGCGGCGAGATAGCGGGCGAGGGTGAGGGCACCGCCGCCCAGATGCACCGCCTTGAGCGGGGTGCCGGGCGGGGCGGCGAGGTCGATGACATGGCCGAGGCGGCGCTGGTACTCGAAGGAGAGGAACGCCGGGTCGTCCAGATCGACGTGGGACTGCGGTGCCCCGTCGATCAGCAGCGTCCAGGCCCGCGCCCGCTCCCGGTCCGGGATCAGCTCGGCGAGCCCGCCGTCGACGGCCTCGACAAGGGCCCCGGCGGGTCGGCGCCGGGGAGTGTTCCTGGACTTTCCCATGGGGCCAGTGTCCCAGGGGGTGGGGGGGCGGCGCCCGTCCTGGGTGCCTGGTCATGGACGCGGGGTCGGCTGCGCCGGGTCGGGGATGTCCGGTCGGGGATGTCGGGGTCGGGGGCCGTACGGTCCGGTACCGGGGCCCGTACGGTCTGGCGTCAGCAGCAGTTGTCCGCCGCCGCGATCAGCCGGGCCGCCTCGCCGAGGGCCTCGCGCAGTACGGCCGGGTCGGTGGCGAGGTCGGTGTCGCCGGGGGGCAGCAGCCAGCCGGAGCCGTCGGCGGGGGGTTCGGGGGCGGCGACGCTCAGTCCGCGGCCGTCGGTCTCGGTACAGGTGCTGCCGGGGACGTCCCAGGCGGCGGCGGTGCCGGGCGGCACCAGGAAGCCGAGGGTGTCGCAGCCGTCGTCATGGAGGACGGGGCCCACCGCCTCGCAGGCGCCCCGGCGCAGGATGTCGACCGCCTCAAGTCCCTGCCGCGCGGGGACGGTCACGAGGTCCCACTCGGTCGGCGGCGCGCTGTGCACACTTCTCGCACCGCGCGCACCACGGAAATCGATACTCTGCCTGGTCTCCATCCCGGCCTCCACCACGAACCTCCTTGGGCATGCGGTCGGGAGTCGGGTGGCTCCCGGTCCGCAGGGTTCAACGCGGCGGAGCGTCAACGGCTACGCCGGAAGTGCGCCGCAAAGGATGGCAGTTCATGGCAGATCACGGATGAGATATCCGGTTTGTAGCCAAACACCGCGTGGCGGACCCCCCACGGGGGTACGTTCGTGCCGCCGGACCACAGGGGCACCATCCTGGCAAACCTGATAAATAGGTCAACTCGCCTCACATCCGGCAGGGTTCGACGGTTCGCATGAGAGGACCCGGCCATGACGTCGTCAACGGTGACCTCGTCCCAGCCCCCACGGCCACCGCGGCCGAACCTCGCCTTCCGGCGACTGCGCGGGCGGCGCTCCCCGGCGGAGTTCGCCGCCGAGGTGCGGCGGGCCGCGCGGGAGATCGGCGAGCAGGTCAGCTGTGACGCGCGCTACATCGGCCGGGTCGAGGCGGGTGAGATCCGCTGCCCCAACTACGCGTACGAGCGGGTGTTCCTGCACCTGTTCCCCGGCCGGACACTGACCGACCTGGGCTTCGCTCCCCGTTCGTCCGTCCGCGGCCGGGCCGCGCGTACGACGCCCCGGGCGTCCCCCGCGCGCAGCGCGAGCCCGGCGCGGGAGGAGGACGAGGCGCGGGGGGAGCATCCGCCGGGCGCGGCGCGGGACCCGTACGCATGGCACCACGACTACGAGGAGAGCGACGTGCTGCGTCGCGCGTTCATGACCGGCGGTGGCGTCACCGTGGCCGCCGCCTCGCTGGGCCCGCTGGCCCTGGCACCCGGCGCCCTCGCCGCGCAGCGCTCGGTACCGCGGGCCGGGGCGAGCGAGGCGGGCGCCCTGGAGGAGGCGGTCCGCAGGATCCGGCTGCTGGACGACCGGCACGGCGCCGATGGTCTCTACCGGCGTGCGGCGGCCCCGCTGCGTGCCGCCTACGCGCTGCTGGACGCGGGCGCGACCCGGCAGGCGACCGCCGACCGGCTGCACTCGGGCGCCGGGGAACTGGCCATCTCGGTGGGCTGGCTGGCGCACGACTCGGGCCGGTTCGACGACGCCCGCTCGCACTACGCGGAGGCGCTGGCCACCGCGCGGGTGGCCGGGGACGCGGGACTTGAGGCGCACGCGTTCTGCAACACGGCGTTCCTCGCGCGGGACGCCGGGCGGCCCCGCGAGGCGGTGCGGACGGCGCAGGCCGCGCAGCGCATCGCGCGCCCGCTGGGTTCCGCGCGGCTGATGTCGCTGCTCGCGCTGCGGGAGGCGGGCGGCTGGGCGGGGCTCGCCGACCGCACCGGCTGCGCCCAGGCCCTCGCCCGCGCGCGGGCCCTCTTCGAACGGGGCGCCTGCGACGCCGATCCGGAGTGGATGACCTTCTACGGCGAGGCCGAGCTGGCGGGCCTTGAGGCACAGTGCTGGTCGACGCTCGGCGACTGGTCCCGCGCCGCCCGGCACGCCCGCCGGGCCGCCCATCTCCAGGACCCGCACTTCACCCGCAACATCGCCCTGTACACCGCGGAACTCGCCGACGACCTCGCCCGCGGAGGCCGCCCCGACGAAGCCGCCCAGGCGGGCCTCGGCGTCCTCGCCCTCCTCCACCAGGTCCAGTCCTCCCGCATCCACACCATGCTCGCCGGCACGGCCCGAGTCCTCCTCCCCCACCGACGCGCGTCGGGCGTATCGGACTTCCTGGAGAAACACGCTGCGCTGCCGCGGGCGGGGTGAGGGGTGGGGCTGGTGGCTGGGGGTGTTGCTGGTGGCTTCCTGTCCGGGTGGGCCCGGGGGACCCGCTCGGCGCTATCCCAGGTGTCCCCGGTCGTTCCAGGTCTCGATGGCCGGTTCGTCGTAGGCCCAGGACAGGAGGGAGAGGGACGTGGGGGCGAGTTTGACGCGGGCGGCGAAGAGGAGGGGGAGGCCGAGCCAGCGGGCGGCCAGGGCGCGCAGGATGTGGCCGTGGGCGAAGACCAGGACATCGCGGTCGGACGAGCGGGCCCAGGCGACGATCTCGTCGGCGCGGGACGTCAGGTCGGCCGTGGTCTCACCGTCGGGGACGCCGTCGCGCCAGATCAGCCAGCCGGGGCGGACGGCCTGGATCTCGTCCGGGGTCATGCCCTCGTACGCCCCGTAGTCCCACTCCATGAGCGTGTCCCAGGGCGTGGCGCGGTCGCCGAAACCGGCGAGTTCGCAGGTCTCGCGCGCGCGGGCGAGCGGGCTGGTGCGGACCTCGGCGTCCACGAGGCCCTCGAAGGGCGGCCGGTGCAACCGCTCCCCCAGCAGCTTCGCGCCGCGCCGGCCCTCTTCCAGGAGGGGGACATCGGTCCTGCCGGTGTGCTTGCCGGACAGTGACCACTGGGTCTGTCCGTGCCGGGCCAGCAGGATGCGCGGTGCCATGGCGGGGCCTTTCGGAGTGCCGGGCGTCCGAGGAGCGCCGGGGGTGTGATGGCGGCGGTGTCGTGGGCTTGCCGCCGGGGTGTCGCGGGGCGAGAAGCCGGACGGCTTCCCCCATCATCGCCTACGCCCATATAGGGCAACCCGGCGGGCGATCTCTGCGTCTTCCCAGGCTGGAGTGCCCCATCGGAGCTGCGGGTGTACGCCGTAGAGTGACACGACCGAGACGAGGGGGAGGGCGATCGGATGCCGCATTCCGACAGAACGGGCATCGAGGCGTCCGCACCACCCCGCCCCCGCTGGTGGACCGAGCTGCCGCTGCTCCTGCTCGTGTACGGCTGTTACTCCGCGGGCCGGCTGCTCGCCCGGGGCGACGAGTCCACCGCCGTCGACCACGGCCTGGCGATCCTGCGTCTGGAGAAGGCGCTGCGGCTCAACGCCGAGCATCCGCTCAACCGGCTGTTCACCCGCGAGCCATGGATCGGGATACCCGCCGACTTCTGGTACGCGTCACTGCACTACCTGCTCACCCCGGCGATCCTGATCTGGCTGTTCCGCTCCCGGACCGTGCGCTACCGCGCCGCCCGCACCTGGCTGATGACCTCGACGTTCATCGGCCTGATCGGCTTCACCCTGATACCCACCTGCCCGCCCCGGCTGCTCGAACCCTCCTACGGGTTCGTCGACACCATGGCGCAGTACAGCGCGTACGGCTGGTGGGCGGGAGAGGCGAGCGCGCCACGCGGGCTGGGCGCGATGACGAACCAGTACGCGGCGCTGCCGAGTCTGCACGTCGGCTGGGCGCTGTGGTGCGGGGTGATCCTGTGGCGGTTCGGCGGGACCCGGCTGACGAAGGCCGTGGCGGTGCTCTATCCGCTGGTGACGACGGTCGTGGTGATGGGCACCGCGAACCACTACTTCCTGGACGCGGTCGCGGGCGCGCTCGTGATGGGCGCGGGACTGCTGCTGACGCCGTACGTGCTGCGGACCGCGGACCGGCTGCGGGCCGC
Organism: Streptomyces sp. NPDC059477; assembly: GCF_042749375.1. Lineage (NCBI taxonomy): Bacteria > Bacillati > Actinomycetota > Actinomycetes > Kitasatosporales > Streptomycetaceae > Streptomyces > Streptomyces sp. NPDC059477. Next base: position 13,110 of record NZ_JBHYUG010000135.1, read on the forward strand.
CGTCACGGCCCGGTACCCGGCGTTCCCCTGGGGCTCGTGGGCCGCACGGGCCCCCGTTGTCAGTGGTGGATGCCAGACTTCCACGGGTGAACGAATTCCACGGCAGCGCGAGTCACCCACCGGACCGGGTTCCGCCCCCGCGGACCCGGGAGCCGGCGACGTCGCGGGATGGGAACTCTCCCGCAGCGGCGAGGCCGAGAGCGTGGGCAAGGCTCGCTGAGCTGCGCGGTCCGGGCGTCCCGGCCAAGGCGCTGGACGCGCGTGCCCTGGCGGCGCTGGCCGCCAACCCGGGCTGTTCCCGCCGCGCGATCCTGGACGGCGCCGGGGTGAACAAGGCGAAGCTGGCGAGCGCGCTGGGCTCCCCGTCGGTCTTCGGCCAGTCCCAGTTCGCCTTCGCGCGGGGCAACGCCTTCGAGGCCCGCGTCAAGGCGGACGGCGGCGCGGAACTGCTGGGCCTGGTGCACCGCACCCTCGACGCGGGCGCCGAACCGCCCGCCGCCGCGCGCGTGCCCGACCTGTCGGCGACCGGCCCCGAGGGCCGCGCGGCGCGTACGGCGCTGGCGCTGCGCGAGGCCACCCCCGCCGGGGCGTGGACGCTGCTGGACCATCCGATGCTCGCCCTGGACGTGGCGGGCGCCCCGGCGTTCCTGGAGCCGGACGCGGTGGTGGTGCACCCGGACGGGCACTGGACGGTCGTGGAGATCAAGTCCTTCCCGATGCTGGACGGTTCGGCGGACCCGGCGAAGGTGGGCGCGGCGGCCCGCCAGGCGGCGGTGTACGTGCTGGCGCTGGAGGAGGTCGCCGCGCGCCTGGACCCCGCCCCGCGCGTGGGTCATGAGGTGCTGCTGGTCTGTCCCAGGGACTTCTCCAACCTGCCCACCGCGTCCGCCGTCGACATCCGCAAGCAGCGCGCGGTGACCGCCCGCCAGCTGCGCCGGCTGACCCGCCTGGACGAGATCGCCGCCGCCCTGCCCGAGGGCACCTGCTTCGCCCCCGAGCTGCCCGCCGAGCAGTTGGTGGCGTCCGTCGAATCGGTCCCGGCGGCCTACGCGCCCGAGTGTCTGTCGGCCTGCGAGCTGGCCTTCCACTGCCGGGCACGGGCCCGCGCGGCCGGCGCGGTGACCGCCCTGGGCCGCCCGCTGCGCGCCGAACTGGGCGCCCTGACCGACGTGGCCGGCGTCCTGGCGGCGGCCCGCGGCGCGTACGGCGACCAGCCCGGCCCGGAGGATCCGTACGACCCCGACGACCCCACGGTCATCGCGCTGCGCCGGGCGGCGCGGCTGCGGGCGGAGGCGCTGGGCGAGGCGGCGGCACGGCGGCTCACGGTCGTCGGGCCGGGGAGCGGGACACCGGGCGCGGGGAGCCCGGAGAGCGAGGGCGCCACATGTCGCTGATCTCGACGCTCGCCCGGCTGGAGGCCGTGCACACCGGGCGCGCCCAGCCCGCCGCCACCGTCCGGCACCGACGGCTGTCCGCGCACCCGCTGGTGTTCGTGCCGCTCACCACGGCCGGTGAGGCCGGTGCGCCGCTCGGGGCGCTGGTCGGGACCGACCGGGACGCGCCCCGGCTGCTGACCGTGGCCCAGCCGCGCGACCGGGAGCTGCGGTTCGCGTTCCTCGCCGAGCTGGCCGATGTGGTGCTGCCCTATGTCGACGCCTACGCGGAGTCGGTCGAGGCCGCCGAGCGCACCGAGACCGACCCGGAGACCGGCAAGCGGGTCAAGGTCGAGGTCGACCTGTGCGCGGACGCCCCGCAGCTGATCGTCCCGAACCGCGCGGGGGTGGCGTACGTACGGCTGCTGGGCCGGTCGACCCGGTTCCGGCGGACGGCGGAGCAGGACCCGGAGGCGCCCTATCCGGCGCCCCCGCGCGTGCCGCTGCTCGGGCGGTGGCTGACGCACTACGGGGAGCGGGCGCGGGTGCCGGGCTCCTCGCTGCTCCTGGCCATGACCGATCTGCTGTCCCGGCACTGGGCGACCGGCCAGTCCGGCATGGAGGACCAGCACCTGGGCGCGCTGCTCGCCTGGATCGACCCGCCCGGGGGCGGGTCCGGCGCGGGGGCGGCGCTGGCGGCGGAGCTGGACCGGGACCGGGAGGGGCAGTTGCGCTGCCCGCCCGCCGGGCCCGCCACCGACCCGGCGTTCGACAACAAGCTGCTCGCCCCGGCCATCGACCGCTACGACCGCGCGCGTACGGCCTTCGCCGCCGCCGAGGACGGCCTGGAGGCCGACGACCGGCTGGGCGAGGTCACCGCCGCCGAGCGGGCCGTCCGGGAGCTGGTGGCGTCCCGGACCCTGCCCACCTGGCACGCGGTGTGGCGCGGCCTCGACCTGCTGCGGGAGCTGCCCGAGGGCGCGCGGGTCGAGGAGCGGTGGACGCGCGACCGCTGGTCGTTCACCGGGCACCGCGACCGGGTGCTCGCGGGCGAGCCGCCGCAGCCGCGCCACGACGACGCGGTGACCGCCGCGAACAAACTCGCCACCCGCGAGCGCGAACAGGCCCGCCTGGAGGCACAGGAGGCGCTCGACGACCCGCTGGTGATGGCGGGGCGACGGCTGGCCGGGGAGGCGCTGGTGGGCGAGGTCATCGAGGTGGCCATGACCTACAGCGAGGGCAAACGCCCCAGCCCACGCCCACTGATCACCCTCCGCACGGAGGACCGGCCCTACCTGGCGGAACGGACGAAGGTGTACCGCTCACTGGGCGGCAAACCGCAGTCGGCCGAGTTCGTCGGGTACGCCGGACACGACGAGTCCGGTGGGTCCGGGGAAAACGGGGGCCCTGTCCCGGGGGACGGCAGCGCGCTGGTCGTGCTGCGGATCCTCGACAAGATGGGCCGCGGCAAGGAACCGGCGGAAGGATCGCTGCCGGAGAAGGGCGACCGGGTGTGCTTCACCCTGTTCGAGCACGAACAGCGCGGCGGCGCCCGGCTCCCCGAGCCGGAGAACACGCCATGGACCCACGGCGGGCCACCGGGTGAAACGGCCGGATCGACCGGATCGGCTGAATCAACCGGATTGACCGCCGATCCCGTCGTCACCGAGGAGGACATCCTTTGACATCCTCCCCTCCCTGAAGGGAGGGGATTCCTGGCTCAGGCTGCCTGTGGGAGCAGCGCTCCCGCAGGTCTTACGCCCTCGGCACCAGCCGGGGTGAGACCAGCCCGGACGAGCATCACGCGTGCGGAGTTCTTGTCCCTGGGGGAGACGGCTCCGCACGCGGTACAGGTGTAGGTACGTTCGGAAAGAGGAAGTGCGTGCTTGGTTCTCGCTCCGCACGACGCGCAGTCCATGGTGGTGTGCGCGGGGTGCACGAGACGGATGTCCCGTGCGTGCTTGCGGCCCATCTCGATCAGGGCCTGCTCGGTGGCGCCGATCGCCGCGTCAGCGGCTTTGCGGGCCATGGTGGTAT
>NZ_JBHYUG010000136.1:0-16317 GCF_042749375.1 Streptomyces sp. NPDC059477
CACCCCGGGGGCCCCTCCCCCCCGCCCCGCAGGGGGCTAGTGGGACCCCCCCCCCCGCCCCGCGCCCGGGGCCCGCCGGGCCGCCCGCCCGCCCGGGCGCCCGAGACCGGGTGGGAGCCGGTCCCGACCCACCGGTAACGTCGTCATGTCAGAGAAAAAGTGCTGCAAAGCGCAAGGAAGAAGGCAATTCATCATGAGCGGCATCGAGACGCCCCGCGGCCCCGTCGACTCCTCCCGGATTCCGCGGTACGCCGGGCCCGCGACCTTCGCCAGGCTGCCCCGGCTGGACGAGGTCGGCGCCGCGGAGGTCGCGGTGGTCGGTGTGCCGTTCGACTCGGGTGTCTCGTACCGGCCGGGCGCGCGCTTCGGCGGCAACGCGATCCGTGAGGCGTCCCGGCTGCTGCGCCCGTACAACCCGGCGCAGGACGCCTCTCCCTTCGCGCTGGCGCAGGTCGCGGACGCGGGGGACATCGCGGTGAACCCGTTCGACATCCACGAGGCCGTGGAGACGATCGAGGCGGCGGCGGACGACCTGCTCGGCACGGGCGCCCGCCTGATGACGCTGGGCGGCGACCACACCATCGCGCTCCCCCTCCTGCGCTCGGTGGCGAAGCGGCACGGCCCGGTGGCGCTGCTGCACTTCGACGCCCATCTCGACACCTGGGACACCTATTTCGGCGCCGAGTACACGCACGGGACCCCGTTCCGGCGGGCGGTGGAGGAGGGCATCCTGGACACCGCCGCCCTCTCCCATGTCGGCACGCGCGGCCCGCTGTACGGCAAGCAGGACCTCACCGACGACGAGAAGATGGGCTTCGGCATCGTCACGTCGGCGGATGTGTACCGCCGGGGCGCCGACGAGGTCGCCGACCAACTGCGTCAGCGCATCGGCGACCGCCCGCTGTACATCTCCATCGACATCGACTGCCTGGACCCGGCCCACGCGCCCGGTACCGGCACCCCCGAGGCGGGCGGCATGACCTCCCGCGAGCTGCTGGAGATCCTGCGCGGTCTGGCATCGTGCCGGCTGGTGTCCGCCGATGTGGTCGAGGTCGCGCCGGCCTACGACCACGCCGAGATCACGTCGGTCGCCGCGTCGCACACGGCGTACGAACTCACCACGATCATGACCCGCCAGATCGCGGCGGCACGTTCCGAGGCAGGGTCCGAGGCCATGCCCGAGGCGATGTCCCAGGCAATGTCCCAAGCAATGTCCCAGGCAATGCCCGAGGCAGTGAAGGGCTCCGAAGCGAAGTGACCCACGACCACGATCTGGTGCTCCGCCCGACGGCGGCACAGACCACCCGAGCCCTGAATCCACCTGCCGGCCGCAACGGCGGGGACCTGGTGGTGGAGACCCTGGCCGGGCTCGGCGCGACGACGGTCTTCGGCCTGCCCGGCCAGCACGCGCTGGGCATGTTCGACGCGCTGCGCCGCAGCGATCTGCGGTACATCGGCCTGCGGGTGGAGAACAACGCGGGCTTCGCGGCGGACGCGTACGGCAGGGTGACGGGGGAGGCGGCGCCGCTCCTGGTGTCGACCGGCCCGGGTGCGCTGACGTCCCTCGCCGCCCTCCAGGAGGCGCGGGCGGCGTCGGCCCCGGTGCTGGCGATCAGCAGCCAGATCCCGACGGCCGGCCTCGGCGGCGGACGCCACGGCTACCTGCACGAACTCCCCGATCAGGCGGCGTCCTTCCGGGGCGTGGTGAAGTCCGTCCACACGGTCCGGGCCGCGTCCCAGATCCCCTCCGCCCTCGCGGAGGCCTGGCGCTCGGCGCTGACCGCTCCGCACGGCCCGGTGTGGGTGGAGATCCCCCAGGACGTCCTCCTCGCGAAAACGCTGCTGCCGGTGGTGACGGGGGTGGACGCGACACCTGAGGACCTGGTCCCCAGGGTGGAGCTGACGGCGCTCGCGGCCCACCTGCTGTCGTCGGCGGCCCGCCCGGCGATCATCGCGGGCGGCGGCGTCGTACGGGCGGACGCCTCGGGCAAGCTGCGCGCCCTCGCGGAGCTGCTGCGGGCGCCGGTGGTCACCACGTTCGGCGGCAAGGGCGCCTTCCCGTGGGACCACGAGCTGTCCCTCCAGTCCTGGCTGGAGGACCGCCACATGACCGACTTCCTGGAGGACGCGGACGTCCTCCTGGTCATCGGCTCGGGCCTCGGCGAACTCTCCTCGAACTACCACACCTTCAAGCCACGCGGCCGACTGATCCAGATCGAGGCGGACCTGGGCAAACTTGAGTCCAACCACCCGGCCCTGGGCATCCACGCGGACGCCCGGCTCGCGTTGCAGGCGCTGCTGGAGACAGCGGAGCGGCGTACCGACGACGGCGTGGGGGAGCGAGTACGGAACGTCCTCTCAAGGATCCGCGACCGCATCGCCGCACAGGAACTCACCCTGGAACAGGACGTGCTGGCGTCGGTCCGGTCCGCCCTTCCGGCCGCCTCCCCGTCCTTCTGGGACATGACGATCCTGACGTACTGGGCATGGTCCGCCTTCGACGCGAAGTCCCCCAACACCATGCACTCCGCCCAGGGCGCGGGCGGCCTCGGCTATGGCTTCCCGGCCGCCCTCGGCGCGGCGGCGGCCGACCCGACCCGCCCGGTCCTCGCCGTCTCGGGCGACGGCGGCGCCCTGTACTCCATCGCCGAGCTGGCGACCGCGAGGCAGTACAACGTGCCCGTGACCTGGCTGATCGTCGACGACGGCGGCTACGGCATCCTGCGCGAGTACATGACCGACGCGTTCGGCGAGGCAACGGCGACGGAGCTGTCCCGCCCGGACTTCGTGGCCCTCGCCGAGTCCTTCGGCGTACCGGCCGTCCGGACGACACCGGAGACCCTGGAAGCGGACCTGGCGCGAGCGCTGGCCGCGCCGGGGCCTTCGGTGGTGGTGCTGCCGGCGGTACTGCGGATGTTCGGGGCTACGCATCTGGGGTGAGGGGTGCGACTCACCGCCCGATGACGACTTCCGCCCGGACCGCGACTCCATCTGGTGCGGGCCCTGGCCGCGGAGGGGAACCACGTACCGGTGATCACCCCGGACCGGCGAGGGCCCGGCACGCGGGGTTCCGTGCCCCGGGCCGGGCCCCTGTCGGTCGCCGGAAGGCCGGTCAGCCGAGCTTCCAGGCCGGGCCCGTGGACAGGAAGGTCGTGCTGACCCACGCGTCGCCCGTGAAGGAGCCCTTTTCCTGGTGTTCCAGAACGGCACTGCTGTCGGGGTCGACGATGAGGCGGTGCTGCATCTCCGGGCCGTCCCACTCAACGGCCGTGCCCTGCCGTCCCGTGCTGTCCTGCACCGGGCCGACGAGTCGTACGTCGTCCATCCCGGCCAGGATCTCGAACAGTGCCGCGCGTAGCTGGGGGCTCGTCGGTGCGGTGGCGAGCAACTGCACGATGCTGTTGTAGAGGGGCCCGTCCGAGCCGGCGTTGTCGGCCGTGCCGCCGAGAAGACGGGCCTTCAGGGCTGCCGGGTCGGTCGGCAGCTGCCCGAGTTCGTCCCAGCTCAGCTTGGTCTTCCCGACCGTCCAGTGCATCCCCTTGGACTCCGGGAACGTGCAGAACCCGTCGCGGCAGGCTCCCGAGTCCCGCCCACCGGGGCCCTGTTCGCTGATGATGGCCGTCCGGCTGTACCAGGTCGTCTGGACGCCGCGATCCCCGGGGACGATTGTCCCCCCGTTCGAACTCGCGACGGTGGGGTAGAGCGCGCGCACCTTCCAGTACGGGGCGTCGGTGGCGGACTTGCTCCCTTCCGCCGCTGTGTCCGCGACGCCGTGCAGGAAGGCCACCGCGTTCGCACTCGCGGCCGGCGGGCTTCCGTCGACCGAGACCGCCGGGTAGACGAGGACGGCGGCCGTGACCGCCGCGACGGCCAGAGCCGCGCCGACGAACCGGCGCCGTACGGGTACGCGCCGCCTCCCGAGGACATCCGCCGTCTCGCGGGCCAGGGCGGCCCGTACCGCGGCCTGCGCGGCGGCGACGGCCGACGGGCTCGGCGGATCCACCATCCCGGCGTCCGACAGGGTTTCGGCGCCGGGGAAGTCAAGAACATCAAGCTCGGTGGTGCTCACAGGAGGTCTCCCGTCGGGTGGAGCGTGTTGGTGTCGGTGCCTGTGCTCGTGCGCGTGCTTGCGCACGCGTTGACGCTGGTCCTGGTCGATGCGAGCGCCTCGCGCAGCCGTGCGCGGGCGCGGTGCAGGCGGGATCTCGCGGTGCCCGGAGGGATGCCGACCACGGCCGCGGCTTCGGTCGGGGTGAGCCGTTCCCAGGCGACGAGGAGCAGCAACTCCCGCTCCACGTGCGGAAGTCCGGCGATCGTGCGCCGTAGGAACGGCGCGACCGCCGCGGCATCCAGCCGTTCGTCGACCCCCTGCCACGGGTCACTGTCAGCACGATCCCCCGGCGCCCCCGCCTGTTCCCGCTCCCGCCCACTGCGCCGCCAGTGCGCGGCCAGTACGTTCCTGGCCACCCCGAACAGCCAGGTACGGGCCGTACCACGGGCGGCGTCGAAACCGGCCCGGCTCGCATATGCCTGTAACCACACCTCCGCCAGCAGATCGTCCGCGGCGGCGGGCGCCCGTCGCGCCAGATACCCGTGCAACACCCCGGCATGCCGCTCGACCAACGGCTCGAACGCCACCGGGTCCCGCGCCGACCGGGTCAGCAGATCGTCGTCATCCGATTCCATCGAATCCCCCTTCCACAACCACGCGATCGCGGTCACATCCCGTACTTGTCGAGTGGGAGCCGGAGCGTTCGCGAGGGGTCCTGCCATGATGGTCGGCGAGCACGGCCCGCGGGCAGTGGGGTGAGGGCGCGACTCACCGGCCGATGACGACTTCCGCCCAGACCGCCTTGCCGATGCCATGCGCCCGGGGGCAGTACCCCCACCGGTCGGCCAGCGCCTCGACGAGGGCGAGGCCCCGGCCGTGCTCGTCCTCGGCGGTTGCCTCTCTCACCTGTGGGCGGTCGTTGTTCGCGTCGGCCACCTCGACCCGCAGGCGCCCGTCGTACCGGGCGATTCGCAGGCCGATCTCGCGACCGGCCGGCACGCGGGCGTGGCCCACGCTGCGTGGGCCGTACGGCAATCGGCGGTGGATCTCGGCCGGGCCGGGCTCCGTGGGGTGCGACGGGGGTTCGATGAAGGCTGACATGGGGACTCCTGGGCGGTCAGCGTTGCGACTCCGACTACATCTCTAGAGAAGTAGTCGGAGTAAAGCACTCCATCCATGGGTCCCGCCAGGCATCTCTAGAGATGTAACCCGAATGCGTGGCGGACAAGCCCACTCTCCGGCGGTGAGGTGTGATGGGCTGATGCCTAGGATGTCTAGAGATGACCAGCGGGAGGCTTGGATGAGCGGCCGGGGAGCAGGGCGCCAGCCGAAATATCAGCGCATCGCCGCTGACCTGCGCGTTGCCATCGAGGCGGGCACCTACGGTCCGGGCGAACGTCTTCCCGGGGAGAACGACCTCATGGCGGCGCACGGTGTCGCACGGATGACGGCCCGCCAGGCGCTCGGGGTTCTTCAGGCCGAGGGTGTCGTGGAGGCGCGCAAAGGGGCCGGGGTCTTCGTGCGGGAGTTCAGGCCGATCCGGATCCGGCGTCTGGGCGTCGAGCGACTCGCCCGCGCGCAGTGGGGTGAGGGGCGGTCGGTCTGGGAGACGGACGTCTCGGGGCGTGCGCTGGCGGTCGACTCCGTCGAGGTGGGCGAGGAGGATGCCGCGCCGGTGGTCGCGGGGGTGCTGGAGCTGGCGGACGGTGACCGGGTCTGTGTCCGGCGCCGTCGCTACACCCTTGACGGCAGGCCCGTGCTCCTTGCCGCCTCGCACTTCTCGGCCGGGCTCGTCGCGGGCACCGCGATCACCAGGCCCGACACCGGGCCCGGTGGGGCCTACGCCCGCCTCGCGGAGCTGGGCCGCGCCCCCGTCCGGTTCCGGGAGGAGGTCCGCTCCCGGATGCCGACCGGAGACGAAGCGGCGGCGCTCGCGCTTCCGGCGGGAATCCCCGTCATGCTGGTCGTCCGGACCGCCTTCGACGCCGGCGGCGTCGCCGTCGAGGTCAACGACATGGTGCTCGACTCGTCTGCCTATGTACTGGAGTACGGCTTCGACGCCTGACGCGGGCGACGAAGTCCCCGGCCGCACCCGTCGGGCGTGGGTGCGGCCGGGGACGTCACTGCCGCGTGCTACCAGATCGCCTCGACCCACTCCGGGTGGTCGATGAACGGGTTCCGGTTGCCCTGGTAGTTCGTGTAGATCAGGTTGTTGCGGTTCTCCTCGAACGCGTCCGGCGGGTCCTCGTCGTTCCACTGCTTCAGGACCGACAGGCGGCCGTGGTACGGGACGCTGCCGTTGGTGACGGTGTCGTTGGGCTCCAGGTTCGGCCAGCCGTCGATGCCCTCGTAGCGGACCGCCATGTAGAGGATCATGCGGGCCACGTCGCCCTTGACGGCGTCGCGCGGTTCGAAGGAGTTCGAGTCGGTGAGGCTGCCGCCGCTGTTGGTGAAGGCGGCGCCGCCGTTGTCGAAGTCCTTGTTGCCACGGGTCGAGTTGACCTGGACGTCCTCGGGGCGCAGATGGTGCAGGTCGGTGCCCGGTCCGGCCGCGGTGCCGAAGTCGCCGTGGGACTGGGCCCACACGTGCTCGCGGTTCCACTGGCCGGTGAGGCCGCCGTTCGCCGTCTTGGCGCGGGAGATGCCCGAGTAGAGCAGGACCACGTTGTTGCTGTTGCGCGGGTCCTGGTCGGTCACCTTCAGGGCTTCCCAGACGGCCGTGTAGGAGAGCTTGGTCTGCTTGCTGATGATCGTGCTCAGCGAGGTCTTCAGCGCCGGGCCGGTCTTGCCGAGCGCGGTGGCGTAGTAGGTGGGGTCGTAGGCGGTGGTCGTGGCGGTGGCCGGGGTCGCGGAGAAGGCCGGGAGGGCCAGGGCGACCAGGACGGCCGAGGTGGCGAGGGCCACCGTGCGGCGACGGAGGAGCTGCGTCACGGGCATGGGGTGTCCGTATCTACGCGGGTTGACAAGCGGGCATTCGAGAGTGGCATGGACATGAAGACACTGGGGTGACATTCGCGTGTCTGTTCTGTGTCGGGTGTCACTGTCGCGTCCCGGCCGGTAACGGAACGGCTAGCTTTGGCCAGTGCGTACAACCATTCGGGTGAATCCGCGAGTCGTCTCGGGCATGACCTTTGGGATATCCAGAAGCGCGAGATGGGTGGCGGGCGGCGTGCTCGTCGCCAGCGTGGCCGCCATCACACCCGCCGCCGCGGCGGCACCACCGGCCGTCGGCTGCTCGTCCGCCAAGGCCGGGCTCGCCGCCAAGCTGAAGAAAGACATCACCGCCGCCCTGGCGGGCCGCAAGGGCACGGTCGCCGTCGGCCTCTACGACCGCACCACCAGCACCACCTGCACCCTGCGCGCCTCCAGCGCCTACGACTCGGCCAGCGTCGTCAAGGTCACCGTCCTCGCCGCCCTGCTCTGGGACGCGAAGAAGACCAACCGCCTTCTGACCGACCGCGAGAACCAGCTCGCCACGGCCATGATCACCAAGTCCGACAACACCGCCACCTCCACCCTGTGGAAGCAGCTCGGCCTGACGAAGATCAAGGGCTTCCTGACCGCCGCCAAGATGACCCAGACCAAGCCCGGCGCCAATGGCTACTGGGGACTCACCCAGATCACCGTCACCGACGAGCAGAAGCTGCTGAAGCTGATCCACGCCAAGAACAGCGTCCTCAGCGACAACTCGCGCACCTACCTGCTCAAGCTCATGGGGAAAGTCGTCTCCTCGCAGCGCTGGGGCACCCCCTACGGCGTCCCCTCCGGCGTCACCGTCGCCGTCAAGAACGGCTGGCTGCAACGCTCCACCCAAGGCTGGCGCGTCCACAGCGTCGGCACCTTCAAGGGCGGCGGCCACGACTACACGATCACCGTGCTCACCCACGGCAACAGCACCATGAATTACGGGATTTCGACCATCCAGGGCGTCGCCAAGGTCATCCACAAGGATCTGGCGGCCAGCTGATCCCGGTCCGCCCGCGAGCACGGCCCACCCGCCCGCGAGCACGGCCCACCCGTACGAGGCCGCCCGGCCCGTACGAGCCCGCCCGCCCGTACGAGCCCACCCACCCATGCATGGCCGGTCTTTAACGGACCGTCCCACTCCCGGACACCCGCCGGCCCTACGGTGCCCCCATGCGCCCCGGACTCGTACGCGACACCGTCACCGCCCTCACCGCGAGCCTGGCGGTCGCCGGCGGCTGCCTGACCGCCGCCGGACCGGCCGCCGCCACGGTCCCCGCCGCCACGAACGCCTGCTCCCCGGCCGTCACCATCGAGGGCTTCTCCGACGCCCTCGACAAGACGACCTACGACGGCACCTACGTCGGCAACCTCTCCGCGCTCGCCGTCGACACGCGCGGCACGCTCGCCGCCCTCTCCGACCGCTCCTCGCTGTTCGCCCTGGACGGCCGCACCCTCCAGCCGCGCGCGGTCGTCCAGCTCGCCGACGAGAACGGCGCCGCGCTGGACTCCGAGGGCCTGGTCGTCGACAAGGACGGCACGTACCTGGTGTCCACGGAGGGGGAGCCCGCCGTACGCCGCTACTCCCGCGACGGCGAGATACTCGGCCGCCTCCCCGTGCCGGACGCCCTGCGCGTCGCCCCCGCCGGACGGGCCGTCACCAACGGCACCTTCGAGGGGCTGACCCTGCTGCCGGACGGTCGCACCCTGCTCGCCGCCATGGAGTACGCGCTCTCCGGCGACCTGGCCGGAACCGTCCGCTTCCAGACCTGGCAGCGCACCAAGAAGGGCGGCTTCACCCTCGGCGCCCAGTACGCCTACCGCGCCGACACCGGCCTCGGCGTCCCCGAGGTGACCGCGCTGCCCGACGGGCGGCTGCTGGTCCTGGAGCGCGGCTTCACCGCCGGGGTCGGCAACACCGTCCGCCTCTACCTCGCCGACCCGCGCCGGGCCACCGACACCAGCGGCGTCGAGCACCTCACCGGCCAGAGCGGCGTCCGGCCCCTCGCCAAGACACTCCTCGCCGACCTCGCCGACTGCCCCGACCTCGGCGCCACCGCCCGCCAGCCGCAGGCCAACCCGCTCCTCGACAACATCGAGGCGATGGCCGTCACCGGCGGCCGGGGCGGGCGCCTGGACGTCCTGCTGGCCAGCGACGACAACCAGAACCCGGTCCAGATCACCCGCTTCTACGAGCTGACGGTCCGCACCGGACGCCTGTGACATCAGAACGTGACATCAGAACGTGACATCAGAACGTGAGATCAGAACGTGAGATCAGAAGGGGAGGGGGATGCGGCCCGCCCCCCCCCCGCCCCCACCCTCAGCTCGCCGGAATCACATCCGTCCACAGCAGCACCAGGATCAGCACCCCGAGCGCCACCCGGTACCAGATGAACACGCTGTAGCTGTGGTGCGCGATGAACTTCAGCAGCCAGGCCACCGCCGCGTACCCGACGATGAAGCTCACCACGGTCGCGGTGATCGTCGCGGGCCAGCCCACCCCGTTGGAGATCGCGTCGAACTCGGACACCGTCTGGAGCACCGCCGCGCCCGCCAGCGCCGGGATCGACAGCATGAAGGACAGCCGGGTCACCGTCACCCGGTCCAGGCCGCGCAGCAGACCCGCCGAGCTGGTCGCGCCGGAACGGGACACCCCGGGGATCAGCGCCATGCACTGCACCAGGCCGATGATCAGGGTGTCCTTCCAGGTCACATCGGCCTCACCACGGGTCTGGGTGGCCCGCCGGTCGGCGAACCACAGGACCCCGCTCCACAGGATCAGCGCGGTGGCCACGATGTACAGACTGCGCAGGGTGGTCTCGATGTGGTCCTTGAAGACCAGGCCCACGATCCCGATGGGGATCGAGCCGATGATCACCGCCCAGGCGAACCGGTAGTCCGGGTTCCGGCGCTCCTCACGCCGTACGACCCCCCGGAACCACGCCGTGATCAGCCGCGCGATGTCCTTACGGAGATAGATGATCGTCGCCAGTACCGCGCCGACCTGGATGATCGCCGTGAAGGCGGTGATGTCCGGATCGTCGGTGGAATGGCCGAGCATCCGCTCCAGAATGGTGAGGTGCCCGGTGCTGGACACCGGCAGGAACTCGGTGAGCCCCTCCACCGCCCCCAGGAATGCCGCCTCAAATATGTTCACGCAACCCTCTGCTTCCCCACGCGCATCAAGAACACCAGGAGCCTAGGGAAGCGATCTTCGGGCCCGCACCCGACCCCCGTCAGGAGCGCCCCCCGACGATCGGCAGGGGGCACAGCGCCCCCGGCGAACCCGACCCCGCCCCTTCCCGAGGTCCGGGAATTGTTGCAGCGGGATGAAATCCGCCCCGCCCCGCGTTGCTCCCTTCCGGAGGACACCGACAAACCGACACCAGAACATGAGCGAGAGGCGGCGGCGTGGCAGCGCAGCGGGGATGGACAGGGCGGCTGGCCGCATACGCCTGGCGCCATCCGAAGGACGTGATCCTCGCCCTCGGATCCTCCCTGGCGGGCATGGCCGTACTGGCCCTGGTCCCGCTGATCACCAAAGTGATCATCGACGATGTGATCGGGGACAGGTCCCGCGCGATGTCCACCTGGGCCGGGCTGCTGATCGCCGCCGCCCTCGCCGTGTACGTCACCACCTACATCCGCCGCTACTACGGCGGCCGGCTCGCCCTCGACGTGCAGCACGATCTGCGCACGGAGATGTACGACACGATCACCCGGCTCGACGGGCGGCGTCAGGACGAGCTGTCCACCGGGCAGGTCGTCGGCCGGGCCACCAGCGACCTCCAGCTGATCCAGGGCCTGCTCTTCATGCTCCCGATGACCATCGGGAACGTCCTGCTGTTCCTGATCTCCCTGGCGATCATGGCCTGGCTGTCACTGCCGCTGACCCTGGTCGCCGTCGCCGTCGCCCCCGCCCTGTGGTGGATCGCCAAGCGCTCCCGCGCCCGGCTGCACCCCGCCACCTGGTACGCCCAGGCCCAGGCCGCCGCCGTGGCCGGAGTGGTCGACGGCGCGGTCAGCGGCGTCCGGGTGGTCAAGGGCTTCGGGCAGGAGGAGCAGGAGACCGGCAAGCTGCGCGAGATCGGCCGCAAGCTGTTCGCGGGACGGCTGCGCACCATCCGGCTGAATTCCCGGTACACCCCCGCCCTCCAGGCCGTGCCCGCCCTCGGCCAGGTCGCCATGCTGGCCCTCGGCGGCTGGCTCGCCGTGCGCGGCAACATCACCCTGGGCACGTTCGTCGCCTTCTCCGCCTACCTCGCCCAGCTCGTCGGCCCGGTCCGGATGCTCGCCATGGTCCTCACCGTCGGCCAGCAGGCCCGCGCGGGCACCGAACGCGTCCTGGAGCTGATCGACACCGAGCCGTCGATGAAGGACGGCACCAAAGAGCTGCCCGCCGACGCGCCCGCCACCGTCGAGTTCGACGACGTGTCGTTCTCGTACGACGACTCCACCCCCGTCCTGCGCGGCCTCAGCTTCGAGATCCGCCCCGGGGAGACCCTCGCCGTCGTCGGCTCCTCCGGCTCCGGCAAGTCCACCGTCTCGCTGCTCCTGCCGCGCTTCTACGATGTCACCCACGGCGCCGTCCTGATCGGCGGCCACGATGTGCGCGAGCTGACCCAGGACTCGCTGCGCGCCGCGATCGGCCTGGTCCCCGAGGATTCCTTCCTCTTCTCCGACACCGTCCGCAACAACATCGCCTACGGCCGCCCGGACGCGAGTGACGACGAGATCCTCGCCGCCGCCCGCGCCGCCCAGGCGGACCGTTTCATCGCCGAGCTGCCCGGCGGCTACGACACCACGGTCGGCGAACAGGGCCTGACCCTCTCCGGCGGCCAGCGCCAGCGCGTCGCCCTCGCCCGCGCCATCCTCACCGACCCCCGGCTCCTCGTCCTGGACGACGCCACCTCCGCCGTCGACGCCGCCGTCGAGCACGAGATCCACGAGGCCCTCAAGCAGGTCATGAGCGGCCGTACGACGCTGCTGATCGCGCACCGCCGCTCCACGCTGGGCCTCGCCGACCGCATCGCCGTCCTGGACGGCGGCCGGCTCGCCGACCTCGGCACCCACGACGAACTCCAGCGGCGCTCCGCCCTCTACCGCAGGCTGCTCACCGACCCCGACGAACTCGGCGGCGTCTCCCCTGGCCACGCCCCGCCCGCCGTACCGCACGAGGACACCACCGTCCGCGAGGAACTGGACGCCGAGTTCGACGCCGAACGCGGCATCACCCCCAAGCTGTGGACCGGCGACCGCACGCCCAAGGACCTCGCCCTGGCCGGCAGCCCCGCCACCCCCGAACTCCTCGCCCAGGTCGACGCCCTGCCCCCGGCCGACGACGTCCCGGAGGTGGACGAGGCCCGCGCGGTCCGCCCCGAGACCCACTACGGGCTGCGCAGGCTGCTGCACGGCTTCGGCCCGCCCCTGCTGATCAGCCTCGCCCTCGTCGCCCTCGACGCCGGCATGGGCCTGCTGCTGCCCGTCCTGATCCGGCACGGCATCGACAGCGGCGTCACCGAGGCCGCCCTCGGCGCGGTCTGGGCCGCCGCCCTGCTCGGCGTCGTCGCCGTGCTCGCCCAGTGGGCCGCGCAGACCGGCGAGATCCGGATGACCGGCCGCACCGGCGAACGCGTCCTGTACGCGCTGCGCCTGAAGATCTTCGCCCAGCTCCAGCGGCTCGGCCTCGACTACTACGAGCGCGAGCTGACCGGCCGGATCATGACCCGGATGACCACCGACGTGGACGCCCTGTCGACGTTCCTCCAGACCGGGCTGGTCACCGCGTTCGTCTCCGTCGTCACCTTCTTCGGCATCATGGGCGCCCTGCTCGTCATCGACATCCAGCTGGCCCTCGTCGTCTTCGCCACCCTGCCGCCCCTGATCGTCGCCACCTGGTTCTTCCGCAGGGCCAGCGTGAAGGCGTACGAACTCGCCCGCGAGCGGGTCTCCACCGTCAACGCCGACCTCCAGGAGTCGGTGTCCGGGCTGCGGATCGTGCAGGCGTTCGGGCGTGAGCGGGACGGCGGGCGGCGGTTCGCCGAGCGCAGCGACAGCTACCGGCGCGCCCGTGTCCGGGGGCAGTGGCTGATATCGATCTACTTCCCGTTCGTGCAGTTCCTGTCCTCGGCCGCCGCCGTGTCCGTGCTGATCATCGGCGCCGGGCGGATCGAGGCGGCCACCCTCACCACCGGCGCGCTGGTGGCCTACCTGCTCTACATCGACCTGTTCTTCGCGCCCGTCCAGCAGCTCTCCCAGGTCTTCGACGGCTACCAGCAGGCGTCCGTCTCGCTGGGCCGGATCCAGGAACTGCTGCGCGAGCCGGCGACCACCTCCTCCGCCGGTTCCACCAAGTCCGCCCACGAGCCGCTCGAAGTCCTCTCGCTGCGCGGCGACATCGTCTTCGACGACGTGCACTTCGCGTACGGCGACGAGGAGGAGGCCCTCGGCGGGGTGGCGCTGCGGATACCCGCCGGACAGACGGTCGCCTTCGTCGGCGAGACCGGCGCAGGGAAGTCCACCCTGGTCAAGCTGGTGGCCCGGTTCTACGACCCGACCTCGGGCCGGGTGACCGTCGACGGCGCCGATCTGCGCGACCTGGACCTCACCTCGTACCGGCACCGGCTCGGGGTCGTCCCGCAGGAGGCGTACCTCTTCCCGGGGACCGTGCGGGACGCCATCGCCTACGGGCGGCCGGACGCCACCGACGCCCAGGTGGAGGCGGCGGCGCGGGCGGTCGGCGCGCACGAGATGATCGCCACGCTGGAGGGCGGCTATCTGCACGAGGTCGCCGAGCGCGGGCGCAATCTGTCCGCCGGGCAACGGCAGTTGATCGCGCTGGCCCGCGCCGAACTGGTCGACCCGGACGTCCTGCTCCTCGACGAGGCGACGGCCGCCCTGGACCTCGCCACCGAGGCCCAGGTCAACCAGGCCACCGACCG
Organism: Streptomyces sp. NPDC059477; assembly: GCF_042749375.1. Lineage (NCBI taxonomy): Bacteria > Bacillati > Actinomycetota > Actinomycetes > Kitasatosporales > Streptomycetaceae > Streptomyces > Streptomyces sp. NPDC059477. The sequence goes on from NZ_JBHYUG010000136.1 coordinate 13,960, forward strand.
GCTCGCCGGACGCCGTACCACCCTCGTGGTCGCGCACCGGCTGACCACCGCCGCCCGCGCCGACCGGGTGGTCGTGATGGACCACGGCCGGGTCGCCGAGGACGGCACCCACGAGCAACTCCTGGCCCTCGACGGGCGATACGCCCGGCTGTGGCGCACCTTCACCGGCGCCCCCGAGGCCCCGGAGGAGGGCGAGCCGGTGGCCGTGTCCCGCTGACCGAGGCGGTGACCGGGGCGGTAACCGGAGCGCAACCATCCCACACCCCTTCAGCGTCCGTACACCCGTACGGCCGGTGTCGTCGGTGCGGAGGGGGGCGGTTGTGGGCTGGGGTGTCGGCTGGGGTGCGCTGCGCCGGTGGCTGGTGCTCGGCACGGCCGCGTTCACCGCCGCCACCCTGCTGGGCCTGGCCGCCCCGGGCGAGGCGGGGGCCGCCGCCTCCGGGAGCGGATGCGCGGGCCGCAAGGTGCGCACGCTGTCCTTCTCCACCGGGTCCGTGCAGGTCTTCAAACGCGGCGGCTATGTCTGCGCGGCCACCCTGCCCAGAACCGTCGGTGGCCGGAAAGCGATGTCGGTGTCGGTGCAGGCGCGCGGCAACCGCCCGGTGACGGACACGGGGCGGTACATCCGCCGGGCCGGACCGGTCACCGTACACGCGGGACAGCGCTGTGTGCGGGTACGGGGCTCGGTGGGCGCCGGGTCGATCAGCTCGGGCTGGATCCTGTGCTGAGGGCAGGGGCTGTGCTGAGGGCAGGTTCTGGGGCGAGGGCAGGGTCCGGGCCGAGGGCAGGGTCTAGGGAATCCCCTACGGTTCGTCAACATCCCTTGGTACGGGCGGTGTTGCTCCGATAGCTTCCGGCGCACATCCGCTTCACAGGGGAGGGTGCATGCGCAAGGCGCTCAGATGGCTGCTCGCGCTCACGGTGCTCATCGGCACACTGAGCACGGCGGGGGCGGCCACCGCCGCTCAGCAGCCGGAGGCCACCGACATCAAGGACCGGCTGCTCGCCATACCCGGCATCAGCCTGGTCCAGGAGAAGCCGTACCCCGGCTACCGCTTCTTCGTCTTCACCTACACCCAGCCGGTCGACCACAAGAACCCGGCCGGGGGCACCTTCCAGCAGCGCATCACCGTGCTGCACAAGGACGTCTCGCGCCCCACGGTGTTCTTCACCGGCGGCTACAACGTCTCCACGAACCCCAGCCGCCGCGAGCCCACCCAGATCGTGGACGGCAACCAGGTCTCCATGGAGTACCGCTACTTCACACCGTCCCGGCCCAGCCCCACCGACTGGTCCAAGCTGGACATCTGGCAGGCCGCCAGCGACCAGCACCGCATCTTCCAGGCGCTGAAGCCGGTCTACCCCGAGAACTGGATCTCCACCGGCGGCTCCAAGGGCGGCATGACCGCCACCTACTACGAGCGTTTCTACCCGCGTGACATGGACGGCGTGGTCGCCTACGTCGCCCCCAACGACGTGGTGAACAACCAGGACGCCGCCTACGACCGGTTCTTCGAGAACGTCGGCACCGAGGAGTGCCGCGACCGCCTCAACGGCGTGCAGCGCGAGGCGCTGGTGCGCCGCGAGCCGCTGGCGGAGCGCTACGCGGCCCTCGCCGCCGAGCACGGCTACACCTTCACCACCGTCGGCAGCCTCGACAAGGCGTACGAGGCGACCGTCCTCGACTACGTCTGGGCCTTCTGGCAGTACAGCCTGCTCGCCGACTGCGGCGACATCCCCGCCGACGCCCCGAACGCGACGGACGACGAGATCTGGAACTCGATCGACACCATCGCGGGCTTCTCGTTCTACAGCGACCAGGGCCTGGCCCCGTACACCCCGTACTACTACCAGGCGGGCACCCAACTGGGCGCGCCCAGCATCGAGTTCCCGCACATCGAGGAGGAGTACATCCGCTACGGCTACTTCTCGCCGCGTTCCTTCGTGCCGAGCGACATCGCGATGCGCTTCCAGCCGTCCGCGATGAAGGACATCGACAGCTGGGTCAAGAAGAACGCCGGCCAGATGCTGTTCGTCTACGGGGAGAACGACCCCTGGGGCGCCGAGCCGTTCCGCCTGGGCAAGGGGGCGCGTGACTCGTACGTCTTCACCGCGCCCGGCGCCAACCACGGCGCGAACGTGGCCGGTCTGGTCGCCGACCAGCAGGCGCTGGCCACGGCGAAGATCCAGAAGTGGGCGGGCGTCGCCCCGGCCGCCGTCCAGCAGGACGCCGCGCTCGCCGAGCCGCTGGCCCGCTACGATGCCAGGCTCGACGTCCGTGACGTGGAACGGGAGCCGACGCTGCGGCCGTGACACGGGCCGGGTGGTACGGGAAGCGGCGCGGTCCGGGGCGGATGC
>NZ_JBHYUG010000137.1:0-3953 GCF_042749375.1 Streptomyces sp. NPDC059477
CCCCTGAGGACGCTGCCCTCCCCCACACCGGGAAGGGACCCCCCTAGCTAGGGGCGCGGGGAACTGCGCGACCAGCCCCCACCGGGCGGCCAGCCGAAGAACCGCATCCACAGCTCCCCCTCCCAACACCGCACACCGCAACGCCCCCAGGGGCGCGGGGAACTGCGCGACCAGCCCCCACCGGCAGCCAGCCGAAGGACCGCATCCGCGCCCCCACTCGCGGAGCGAACCCGCTACCCCAGCGTCGCCACCCGCTCCCGATACCCCCGCGCCGGCGCCGCGTCCTTGTACGGCTCCAGGCGGCGTTCGAAGTCACGGATGTACTCGATCGCGCGGACCGAGCGCATCTCCGCGGCCTGCCCCGCCGCTTCGGCGGCAAGGTGGCAGGCCTGGTCCAGCTCGCCCAGGCCCAGTCGCGCGGTGGCGAGGACGACCCGGCAGAAGAGACGGCTGCGGGCGAAGGCGGGGGCCCGGAGCTGGAGGGAACGCTCGGCGTACTGCGCGGCGGCGCGGAACTGCTGGAGGTCGCGGTGGGAGTGGCCGAGTTCGTCGGCGAGCTGGGCCTCGTCGAAGAAGCGCGCCCAGTACGGGACCTCGTCGCCGGGCCGGGCGGCGTCCAGGGCGCGTTCGGCGCGGACCAGGGACGCCGTGCAGGCCCGTACCTCGCCGAGCACCCCGTGCCCACGGGCCTCGGCGGCGTGCAACAACGCCTGCACGACCGGCGGGGCCACCCCGCCCACCCCCTGCTGAGCCACCCGCGCGAGCTGCACGGCCTCCCGCCCGTGCCCGAGGTAGACGGCCTGACGGCTCATCGTGATCAGGACGTACGAGCCGTACGCCCGGTCCCCCGCCGCCTGCGCCAGCCGCAGCGCCTGCACGAAGTACCGCTGCGCGAGGCCGTGCGCGGCGATGTCGTACGAGGTCCAGCCCGCGAGGCGGGTCAGATCGGCGGCGGCGCCGAACAGCTTGCGGCCGGTCTGCTCGCCGTAGGTGCCGCGGAGCATCGGCTCGCACTCGTGTTCCAGATAGCGCACCAGGGCCTGGCGGGCGTGTCCGCCGCCGTACATGTTGTCCAGGGTGCGGAAGAGGTCGCCGACCGAGCGCAGGGCGGCGATGTCGCCGCCGGTGACCCGGTGGCGGGGGCCGCGGTCGGCCTGGGCGCGCTGCTTGGGCACGCCGGGCCGGGCCTGCGCGGGCACGCGCGCGGCCTGTTCGGCACGGGCCACGTGGTCGTCGGGCTTGCCGATCAGCCAGTCCCGGCTGGGCACCACGAGACCGGCCGCGGTGAAGGCGATCTTGCGCAGCTCGGCATGGCTGCCGGAGTCCTTGCGCCACAGCCCGCCGACGATGTCGACGGCCTCCTCGGGGCTGCCCGCGAATTCCAGGCCCGCGTAGACGGGCGCGCAGGCGTCCAGGCCGAGGTCCTGGGCGGTGAGCCGGCGGCCGAGGCGGCGGGTGAAGACCTCGGCGATCAGCGCGGGCGTGGTGCCGCGCGGCTGCTGGCCACGGAGCCAGCGGGTGACGGATGTCTTGTCGTATCTCAGGTCGAGGCCGTGTTCGAGACCGAGCTGGTCCACCCGGCGGGCGAGACCTGCGTTGGAGAATCCCGCTTCTGCGATGAGCGCGGCGAGCTGGCGGTTGGGAGTGCGCTGCGCGGGTCGATCCGTCATCTGCGGTGCGATCTCCTGCCTTCCGGGCCGAAGGGCCCGGATTGCCTGTGAGCAGCCCTTATGGCCTGGTGAACGGCGCGAATGTAGCGGAGCGTAGCCAGCCGATCGCACATTTCCGCGTGCTTTCATCCGATCGTGTGAGGATTGCCTCAAGAGCTGACGCTCGGGGGGCGGACGTACAGTGGCTTGAGCGCATTACGTGCCTGACGCACATGCCTGACTGGGACCGCCGATGGGAGGCGCCTGCCGTGAGTGGATTGCGGTTCGTCCGCGTGGGGTTCGGCGCGGACGCCGTCGAGTACCAGGAGGCGTGGGACGAGCAGCGCCGGGTGCACGCGGCGCGGTTCGCGGACGAGATCGAGGACACCGTGCTGCTCCTGGAGCACCCGCCCGTCTACACCGCGGGCCGGCGCACCCAGGACAGCGAGCGCCCCCTGGACGGCACACCGGTCATCGACGTGGACCGCGGCGGCAAGATCACCTGGCACGGCCCGGGCCAGCTGGTCGGCTACCCGATCCAGAAGCTGCCCCGCCCGGTGGACGTGGTCGCGCACGTACGGCGCCTGGAGGAGGCCCTGATCCGCACCTGCGCGGAGTTCGGCCTGGAGACCACCCGGATCGAGGGCCGCAGCGGCGTGTGGGTGCTCGGTGATCCGGTCGAGCGGCGCCCGTCCCTCCTCGGCGGACTCGCCCTGGACTTCGACCCGCGCCTGACCGACGACGAGTTCGACCCCCGCCTCAACGGCCCGGAGTACGCCCCCTCCAACGCGGGCCAGCGCCGCGAGGACCGCAAGATCGCGGCCATCGGCATCCGGGTCGCCAAGGGCGTCACCATGCACGGCTTCGCGCTCAACGTGAACCCCGACAACAAGTGGTTCGACCGGATCATCCCCTGCGGCATCCGCGACGCGGGCGTGGCCTCCCTGACGAGCGAGCTGGGCCGGGACGTGACGGTTCCGGAGGTCGTCCCGGTCGCGGAACGCCATCTGCGGGACGTCCTGGAGAGCGCCGAACCGAGGCCGCGCCAGGTCGAGCCGCAGCAGGTCGAACCGGCGGAGGTCGAGCCGAGGGAAGTCCGGTCGACGCCGGCCGCGTGACGCAGTGCACAGCAACAGCCACCGCATACCACAGGACCACAATTTCAGCGGGCGTACCCTGAAAAGTCGCCGTACCACCAATCGCTAGGGAGCCGGTCGTGTCCGCAGTCTCACCCGACGGACGCAAGATGCTGCGCCTGGAGGTCCGCAACGCGCAGACCCCCATCGAGCGCAAGCCCGAGTGGATCAAGACCCGGGCGAAAATGGGCCCCGAGTACACCAAGATGCAGAACCTGGTCAAAAGCGAGGGTCTGCACACGGTCTGCCAGGAAGCCGGCTGCCCGAACATCTACGAATGCTGGGAGGACCGCGAGGCGACCTTCCTGATCGGCGGCGACCAGTGCACCCGCCGCTGCGACTTCTGCCAGATCGACACCGGCAAGCCCGAGGCCCTCGACCGTGACGAGCCCCGCCGGGTCGGCGAGTCCGTCGTCACCATGGACCTGAACTACGCCACCATCACCGGCGTCGCCCGCGACGACCTGGCCGACGGCGGCGCCTGGCTGTACGCGGAGACCGTGCGCCAGATCCACGCCCAGACCGCGCAGCGCGAGGCCGGCCGGACCAAGGTCGAGCTGCTCGCCCCCGACTTCAACGCGGTCCCGGAGCAGCTGGCCGAGGTCTTCTCGGCCCGCCCCGAGGTCTTCGCGCACAACGTCGAGACGGTCCCGAGGATCTTCAAGCGCATCCGCCCCGGCTTCCGCTACGACCGTTCCCTGAAGGTCCTGACGGCGGCCCGGGACTACGGCCTGGTGACCAAGTCCAATCTGATCCTCGGCATGGGCGAGACCCGCGAGGAGGTCGGCGAGGCGCTGCGGCAGCTGCACGCGGCGGGCTGCGAGCTGGTCACCATCACCCAGTACCTGCGCCCGTCGGTGCGCCACCACCCCGTGGAGCGCTGGGTCAAGCCGCAGGAGTTCGTGGAGCTGAAGGAGGAGGCCGAGGAGATCGGCTTCTCCGGCGTGATGTCCGGCCCCCTGGTCCGCTCCTCCTACCGCGCCGGGCGGCTCTACCGGATGGCCGTCGAGAAGCGCGGTTCCTACGTCGCCGTCCAGGCCGTCTGACACGACGTCATCCGCGCGCCGCGCACCGGCACTTGCGGCAGGCGTGTGAATTCCCGCACAAGCGGCTACCGGCAAGTAGCGGCCCACTCGACGCGGCCCCGACCGTCCGCCCTGCTGAGGGC
>NZ_JBHYUG010000137.1:3963-9506 GCF_042749375.1 Streptomyces sp. NPDC059477
GGGACACTCCCCCACCTCGCGCAACCGCCAATGGCGCGCCCACCACGCGCCGCCCCCCCCCCCCCCCCCTCCTGCGGGCCCAGGAAAGGCCCGCGTCAGTCTTTTGGGGGTCCGTATCAAGGTTTCATTCGCGTTTGACCGGTCGGTCACGCCCTGGTAACACCAGACAGTGACGCTGTACGCACAGCTCGCACTCCCGCGTTCCGGAGCCATCTAGGGGGACCCACCACCATGCACGCCGCGCCCGTTCGCGCCACGGCGATCCCGTCGTTCACCACCGCCCTGCGTGCCGTCGAGTCGCTGCTCATGAGCGGCGGCCAGCGCACCGCCCGGCGCAATGCCTGGACCTCCGTCCTGGAGGACCGCCGCCGCGCCAAGGACCGGGTCGAGGCCCAGCGCGTCCTCGACCAGACCTTCACCGCACACTCCTGAGGCCCGGCTCGCCGCCGCCGTCCGGCGCGGTCCGGCGCCGCGGGCGCACCGCCGTCGAAGGCGGCCCGGGAGCCACGTAGACTTCGTGCCATGGCGAGGAAGGAAACCGCGGCGGACGCCGCGAACCCCGGGCGACTGAAGCAGATCGCTCTGACCTACAAGATGACCCGCAGGGCCGACAAGAAGATCGGTCTTGTACTCGCGGCTGTCGGAATCGTCACCTTCGGTGTCTTCCTCGCGATCGGTTTCTTGATCGGTTACCCCATCTATCTCGGCATCCTGGGCTTCCTGCTCGCCTTCCTCGCGACGGCGATCGTGTTCGGACGCCGGGCCGAGCGGGCCGCCTTCGGGCAGATGGAGGGACAGCCCGGCGCCGCGGCGGCCGTGCTCGACAACATCGGCCGGGGCTGGTCGACCACCCCGGCGGTGGCGATGAACCGCAGCCAGGACGTGGTGCACCGCGCGGTCGGCAAGGCCGGCATCGTGCTGATCGCCGAGGGCAACCCGAACCGCGTCAAGAGCCTGCTGGCCGCCGAGAAGAAGAAGATGAACCGCGTGGTGGCCGACGTACCGGTGCATGACGTGATGGTGGGCACCGGCGAGGGCCAGATCGAGCTGAAGAAGCTGCGCACCACGATGCTGAAGCTCCCCCGGGTGCTGACCGGCCCCCAGGTGACCGCGACCAATGACCGGCTGCGCGCCATGGGCGACCTGATGAGCAACATGCCATTGCCAAAAGGTCCTATGCCCAAAGGCATGAAACTCCCGAAGGGCGGCCCCCGGGCCCGCTGAGCAGCAACCTCAGCCACCCGCACACCAGCCGACCCGTTCAGGACAGCGTCCGGAACGACCGGTCGTAGTAGACCATCGGCGACCCCTCGCCCAGCCGCACTCCCGTCACCCGGCCGATCAGGACCATGTGGTCCCCGGCCGGGTGTCGTGCGTGAATGACACAGTCCAGCTCGGACAGCGCCTGCTCGACGGTCGGCAGTCCGCGCGGGCTCAGCCGCAGCCCGCCGCCCTCGAACTTGTCGGCGCCCTTGGTCGCGAAGCGGACCGCGAGCGGGCGGTGCAGCGGGGAGAGCACGCTCACCGCGAAGTGGTCGCAGCGGGCGAAGGACGCCGCCGAGTCGGCGGAGTTCGCCAGACAGACCAGGATCATGGGCGGCGCCAGCGACACCGAGCAGAAGGAGCTGGCGGTGAATCCGCGGGGGCTCCCGTCGGGGCAGCGGGTGGTGACCACCACGACACCCGACGGAAAGCGGGCCATCGCGGCCCGGAACGCTTCGGAGGCCCCTGGGGCCTCGGCTATGTCCTGTCTGTCATGTCTGTCGTGTCTGTCGTGTCTGTCCCTCTGCTCGGTCAGCTCCCTCTGGTTTCTCTGGTCAGTCTGGTCCGTCTGCTCCGTCACGGCGGCACCACCTGTCGGCCTCGCCGGATACTCACTGTCCGTGACCGTACGGCCAGAAGAGTGTCACCGGCATCCAGCTCGACTATGCAGCCCCCGGGAGCGGCCAGCAACCGGACCCGGACCTGGACCGACCAACACCGGACGCCCCCGCGTCAGCGGGCGGGGGCCTCTCCCCCGCCGGTCAGCGCCCAGGCGCCGTACGCCGCGCCGGTGGTCTCGAAGGCCAGCGCCACATGGGAGGCGGCGCTGTTCACGTCCCGCCAGAAGCGCTGGACGGGGTCGGCGAGATCCTGCCCGGAGGTGCCGCTCGCGCGGAAGATCCGGTCGACGGCCGAGACCAGCAGTTCCACGGCCAGCGCCAGGTCCCGGGGCCCGCGCACGGCCGCCTCGGCCGCCGGCGGCGTGAGCGTGCCGTCGGCCACCGCCGCCGTACGGTGGACGAGCAGCTCGGCGGCGTCCGTCTCGGCGGCCGACCGGGCGAGGGTGACCTGGGTGGCCGGCTGCTCGGCGACGGCCCGGCCGCGCCGGTCGACCCGGCTCCCGGTCCGCTCGGTCCAGTGGCGCAGGGCGCCCCGGGCGGCCCCGAGCAGCGGCGTGGCGAACGGCAGCGCGTTCACGGCGTACATCGGCACGATGTGACAGCGCGCGTCGGACGCGGGCGCGCGCCCGGCGTGCACATCGGCGCGGGAGAGGGTGCGGTGCTCGGGGACGAAGACCTCGTCCAGTACGAGGGTGTCGCTGCCGGTCCCGCGCATGCCGACCGGGTTCCAGCTCTCCACCACGGAGAACTCGCCCTGCGGGACGGCGAAGTACCGCACGGCGGGCCGCCGGGCGCCACCCTCGGAGTGTCCGGGGCTCTCCCCCGCGTCCTCCTCCGGCACCGGCGCGCAGGCCAGCGCCCAGTCGGCGCAGTGCACGCCGCTGATGTATTTCCACTCGCCGCTCAGCCGCCAGCCGCCGGAGACCCGCTCCGCCGTGCCGGACGGCATCAGCGCGGCGGCCAGCAGGGCGTCGGGCCCGTCCGCCCAGATCTCGGTCTGCCCCTTCTCGGGCAGGAAGGCCGCGTAGCGCCCGGCGTACGCGGCCAGCGAGGCCGCCCAGGCCGCCGACGTACAGCCCGCGCCCACGACGGTGACCGCCGAGGTCAGTTCGGTGAAGCCGCCGGCCTGACCGCCGTAGGCGGCGGGGACGAAGTGCCGGGCGAACCCGGCCTCCCGTACGGCGTCCACCACCTCGGCGGAGAGCCGCCGGGCCCGCTCCGCCCCGTCCGCGCGGCGCGCCGCGACCTCGGCTACGTGGGCCGCCCTGTGCACGATCGTCGTCGGACCGTCGTACGACACCTGTCCACCACCTCCACGCCGGTTTGGGGCAGTGTCGCCAAACCCGCGCGGCGTACCGCGGACCCCGGCCGCGACCGGCCCGGCACTCACCCGACCGGCCTCAGGCGCGGGGCGGGAGAATCGCTAGATCCGGACCTCGACCGTGCGGGCCACCCGGTCGTGCAGGCCGCGGCCGTCGCGGTCCCAGATGAGGGCGGGGACGGCGAGGCAGAGCAGGACCGTGCGCAGCAGGCCGCGGCCGGGGTGGACGGTGCCGGTGTCGAGCGCGACGACCCGCAGGCCGAAGAGGCGCTTGCCGGGGGTGAAACCGAGGGTGGTGACGGTGAGCACACCGAGCACGAAGAAGACCAGCAACGTCCAGTTACTGGTCGACGACTGGTCGTAGCCGTCCGTGATCAGACTGTATGCGATCAAGAAGCAGAGGGCCCAGTCCAGCAGCAGCGCGCCCAGCCGCCGCCCCGGACGGGCGAGGGAACCCGGTCCGGACTCGGGCAGCCCGAGCTGCTCACCCCGGTAGCCGAAGTCGGCTCCGTCCTCCTCCAGGGCAGCGCGCGGGCCGGAGAGCCATGATCCGATTGCTTGCCTGTTGTCCACCCGACCACGGTACTCGGACCGCATATCGGGCAGGTACGGCGGGGTGTGTCGGTACTAAGGTGGACAACGCGCCCGGTTAACTTCAGCGAAACAAATGGGTCACGCCTGAGAAATCACGCCTCCCTAGGGTCGAGGTCGGCGTGTGCCACCCGCACTGGCCGCACGAACGATCAACCACCCCGGCGGCACGGTCGGGAGTAGGAGGAGCTGGATGTTCCAGAACGCCGACGAGGCCAAGAAGTTCATCGCGGACGAGAAGGTCAAGTTCATCGACGTCCGCTTCTGCGACCTCCCGGGCGTCATGCAGCACTTCACGGTGCCTGTCGAGGCGTTCGACCCGGACGAGGAGCTGGCGTTCGACGGCTCGTCGATCCGGGGGTTCCAGGCCATCCACGAGTCGGACATGGCGCTGCGCGCGGACCTGTCCACGTCCCGTGTCGACCCGTTCCGCAGGGACAAGACCCTCAACATCAACTTCTTCATCCACGACCCGATCACCGGCGAGCAGTACAGCCGTGACCCGCGCAACGTGGCGAAGAAGGCGGAGGCGTACCTGGCGTCGACGGGCATCGCCGACACCGCGTACTTCGGCCCGGAGGCGGAGTTCTACGTCTTCGACTCGGTCCGTTTCGCCACCTCGGCGAACGAGTCCTTCTACCACATCGACTCCGAGGCGGGCGCCTGGAACACCGGTGCGCTGGAGGGCAACCGCGGCTACAAGGTCCGCTACAAGGGCGGCTACTTCCCGGTCCCGCCGGTCGACCACTTCGCCGACCTGCGCGCCGAGATCTCCCTGGAGCTGGACCGGTCCGGCCTCAAGGTCGAGCGCCAGCACCACGAGGTGGGCACGGCCGGTCAGGCCGAGATCAACTACAAGTTCAACACGCTGCTCGCCGCGGCCGACGACCTCCAGCTCTTCAAGTACATCGTGAAGAACGTGGCCTGGCGCAACGGCAAGACCGCGACCTTCATGCCGAAGCCGATCTTCGGTGACAACGGCTCGGGCATGCACGTCCACCAGTCCCTGTGGACCGGCGGCGACCCGCTGTTCTACGACGAGGCCGGTTACGCGGGCCTGTCGGACATGGCCCGCTACTACATCGGCGGCATCCTCAAGCACGCCCCGTCGCTGCTGGCCTTCACCAACCCGACGGTGAACTCGTACCACCGGCTGGTCCCGGGCTTCGAGGCGCCGATCAACCTGGTGTACTCGCAGCGCAACCGCTCCGCGGCCATGCGTATCCCGATCACGGGCTCCAACCCGAAGGCCAAGCGCGTCGAGTTCCGCGCGCCCGACTCCTCCGGCAACCCGTACCTGGCCTTCTCGGCGCTGCTCCTCGCGGGCCTGGACGGCATCAAGAACAAGATCGAGCCGGCCGAGCCGATCGACAAGGACCTCTACGAGCTGGCTCCCGAGGAGCACGCGAACGTCGCCCAGGTCCCGACCTCCCTCCCGGCCGTCCTGGACTCCCTGGAGCGCGACCACGAGTTCCTCCTCGCGGGCGACGTCTTCACGTCCGACCTGATCGAGACGTGGATCGACTTCAAGCGCGCCAACGAGATCGCCCCGCTCCAGCTCCGCCCGCACCCGCACGAGTTCGAGCTGTACTTCGACGTGTGATCGGTCGCGTGATCGACGCGTGAGTCGTACGTGATCAACCTCTGACCGAGGCGTGATGCGCCCGTGGGGCCCCCCGCCCCCCGGCGGGGGGGGGCGGGGGGGTTTTGTTTTTTTTGGTTTTGGGGTGTGTGGGGGCCGGGGAGGG
>NZ_JBHYUG010000137.1:9516-16219 GCF_042749375.1 Streptomyces sp. NPDC059477
CGGTGGCTTTTTCGCGGGTTGTTGTTTTCTATATAACCCTCTGAGCGGGGGTGTTTGCCCCGGTCCCCCCCCTGCCGGGGGGCGGGGGGGCCACGGGCGTATGTTCTATTTGAGGGCTTCGGAGAGGGAGGCCACGGGACTGGGACACGGGGGTGGACCGGGAGATGGCCGAGCGCGGTCGGGACGAGCGGGAGCCCGAGGAGTGCGGGGTGCCCGCGGAATCCGGCGAGTACGGGGAATCCGAGGAGTACGACTTTCGGTGGGCCGCCGCCGCCGAGCACAAGGAGCCGTCGGCGCGGGCCCGGATGCTGGCCGCGCGGTGGAAGGAGAATCCGCCCGGAGCGGTGCCGTTCCGGCCGGAGCCCGAGGGGCGGCGGCGGAGGTGGCGGCGGAAGGTGCGGCTCGGGGGGCGGTCGCCCTGGGGGTCCGTGGTCATCGTGGCCGGCGGGCTCGTCACCGTGATCCTGCTGCTCGGGTACGTCGGTTTCCGGGCGCCTTTCTGACGTGTTCACGCGGGGCTTATTGATCTCGGGTGAACGGAGGCTTTGCAGGTCCCTGGGCTGATCGCGACCGTCGTATGGGACGGACAGGTGCACACTGGACAGTAGGGCGAACGCCCTGTCCGCGGTGTAGTGCGGGGTGGTACAGAATGCAGAGTCGCTTCCGCAGTGACCGGCGGCTGACCTTCCGGATGATGGTCACGCTGTTCCTGCTCGGATTGTTGTACGTGGCCTTCGTCGCCGCGTTGATCGTGCTGCTGAAGTCGTGGGTCCTGGTCGTGGTCGTGGCGGCCGGGCTGATGGGGGCGCAGTACTGGTTCTCGGACCGGATCGCACTGTTCGCGATGCGGGGCCGGGTCGTGGAGCGCGAGGAATATCCCGAGCTGCACGCTGTCGTGGACCGGCTCTGCGCGATGGCCGACATGCCGAAACCGGTGGTCGCCGTCTCCTCGCTGGACATGCCGAACGCGTTCGCGACCGGCCGCAACGCCGACAACGCCGTGGTGTGTGTGACCAGCGGGCTGCTGCGCCGCCTGGACCCCGCCGAGCTGGAGGGCGTCCTCGCGCACGAGCTGTCGCACGTGGCGCACAAGGACGTGGCGGTGATCACCATCGCCTCGTTCCTCGGGGTGATCGCCGGACTGGTGATGCGGTTCGCCTTCTACTCCCAGGTCTTCGGCGGGCGCCGGGACCAGAACACGGCCATGATCCTCGCGGCCGTGATGGGGGTCTCGCTGGCGGTGTACGCCATCAGCTTCCTGCTCATCCGGGCCCTGTCCCGGTACCGGGAGCTGGCCGCGGACCGCGCGGCGGCGCTGCTCACCGGGCGGCCCTCCGCACTGGCCGCCGCCCTCACCAAGGTGGACGGCGACCTCGCCCGGATCCCGACCAAGGATCTGCGCACGGTCCAGGCGTTCAACGCCTTCTACTTCACCCCGGCCCTGGGCTCCGGCCCCGGACTGGCCCGGCTGTTCTCCACGCACCCCAGCCTGGAGAAGCGGCTGGAGCAACTGGCACAGATCTCCGCGGAGCTGGGTGAGCCCGCACTGCCCGGGAACACGAGGTGAGCATGGGGCTGCTGGACATCCTGCTGGGCCGGAGCAAGCCGGTCCAGCCCGATCTCGACCAGCTCTTCGCGCTGCCGTCGGCGGCGGTGACCCTGGAGGCCGCGGCGGGGTTCACCCCGACCGGTCAGGGCGCGGTGTGCTTCGCGACCGTCGAGGGCGAGGCGTTCGAGCAGACCCACCGCGAGGTGCAGGCGCTGCTGGACGCGGACACGGACCGCGCGGGGTCGCCGGTGGAGCTGGTCCGGGACGACTTCGGCTACTCCTGGCTGGTCTCCCGCCGCACCCCGGATGATCTGTCCCAGCTGGTCAATGACCTGCACGCGGTGAACAGCTCCATGGAGGTCAACGGCTTCGGGCCGCAGCTGCTGTGCTCGCTGGCCGGGTTCGAGCGCCGGGCGGACGGGCGGCGGCTCGCGCTCGTCTATCTCTACAAGAGAGGCACCTTCTATCCGTTCGCCCCGCTGCCGGGCGGCGGGCAGCGGCGGGACAGCGCGCTCGAACTCCAGATGAAGGCGGTACTCGCCGAGGATCTGCGGGTCGAGCAGGATCTCGGCCGCTGGTTTCCGCTCTGGGGGGCTCCCACGCTGTAGCGGGGCGGGCTCCGCGCCGATGATCGCTCGGGGTGCGGCTGCCCGCCCTCCGTCCTAGAGTTCACTCCGGACCAATCCATCCATACGCGACACATCTCATCAGATCATTGTCTCCGCGCATGTTCGGGAGTTCCGTATGAGCAATCTCTTCGTCGTCGCCTACGACGACCTCACCACCGCCAACCAGGTGCGCGAGAAGCTGTTCGACCTGTCGAAGCAGCATCTGGTCGAGCTGGAGGACGCGGTGGTCGTGGAGCGGCGGGAGGACGGCAAGATCAAGCTGCACCAGGCCGTCAACCACACCGCGGTCGGCGCGGCCGGCGGTGCCGTCTGGGGCGGGGTGATCGGGCTGCTGTTCCTGGCCCCGCTGCTCGGTGCGGCGGTGGGCGCGGCGGCCGGGGCGGCGGGCGGCTCGCTCACGGACACCGGCATCAACGACGCCTTCATGAAGGACCTCAGCCAGAATCTGCGGCCCGGCGCCGCCGCGCTGTTCGTCCTGGTCAAGCACGCCGCCCCGGACAAGGTGATCCCGGAGATCGCCGGGTTCGGCGGGCAGCTGGTCCAGACGTCCCTCAGCCAGGCGGACGAGGAGCACCTCCGGGAGATGCTGGCGGCGGCGGTGCGGCCTCCGGCGCCGGAGGCGCAGAAGACTCCGGAGGCGCAGAAGACGCCGGAGGCACCGGGAGCGCCGGGGGCGTAAGGGGCGCCAGGGGCCGAGAAGGCCGGGTGACCGACCGGGAGTGGAGGCGGGGGCGGAGGCCTCTCCGGCGTCCGTGAGTGAATGGCCGTATGGCCGAACCCCCGCTCTCCCCGGACGACTTCTCCCACGACGTCACCGGCACCGCCGGCACCCCACCCGAGCGGCTCGCCGTCACCCGCCTCGCCGCGACACCGCCGTACCTCACCGGACCCGGTGCCACTCCCGAGCCGCCCACCGCGGTCCTCCTCCACGGTGCCGGTTCCGGCAGCAAGGAGCGGCTGCGTCCACTGCTCGCGGAGTTCGCGGGGCGGGGCTGCGGCGCCCTGGCGTTCGACTTCTCGGGGCACGGGGGCAGCTCGGGTGAGCTGCGGGAACTGAGCCTGCGGCGCCGGTTCGCGCAGGCCGTGGACGTGATCGACGCGCGGGTACCGGCGGGGTCCCCGCTGATCCTGGTCGGCTTCAGCATGAGCGGCCAGACGGTGGCGGACCTCGCCGGGCACTACGGCGACCGGGTCGCGGCCCTCGCCCTGTGCGCGCCGGCGGTCTACGCGGCCGACGTCTGGGACCTCCCGTTCGATAACGGCGACGGCCCCTTCACCCGGCTGATCCGCACCCCGGACAGCTGGCGCACCTCCCCCGCGCTGGACGCGCTGCGCCGGTACGCGGGACGGGCCGTGCTGGCGGTCCCCGGCACGGACGCGATCATTCCGGAGGCCGTCACCGACGCGGTCCAGGACGCGCTCGCCGCCAGGGCCCAGTTCACCCGTCTCGAACTGCCGGACGCGGACCACTTCCTGGGCGCGTGGTTCCGCGACCACGCCGACTCCCGCCGGGAGTTGGTGACCGCCGTGCTCGACGGGTACGGCGACGGCGGCTGGACGGCGACCCGCGCCTGGCTGCGCGAACGGCTCCCGCAGGGACGGCACGTGACCGGGACCCGTGCGTTGCGGGGCGGCTTCAGCTCACAGCTGCGGGCGCTCACTCTCGACGACGGCAACGGGAATGGCTACGACGGCGGCCTGGTCCTGCGTACCTTCGTGAAGCCCTTCTTCCGCGAGCACGCGCCGGGCCTGCTGGCCCGGGAGGCGTCCGTGCTCGGGCTGCTCGCCGGGCGGCCGGACATCCCGGCGCCCGAGCTGATCGCGGTGGACCCGGCGGCCGAGCACTGCGACCACCCGTCCCTGCTGATGACACTGCTGCCGGGCCGGGTCCGGATCGACCACGCCGAGGCGCCGGAACTGGCACGGCGTACGGAACTGCTCGCGGGCCTGCTGGCCCGGATCCACGCGGTCGTGCCGGACGAACGGCCCCGGCCGTACCAGGCGTGGACGTCCCCGGAGCGGGTCACGGCCGCGCCGGGCGCGTTGTGGGAGCGGGCCGTGGACGTCATCCGCGCCGAGCCGCCGGCGTACGAGGGCTGCTTCCTGCACCGGGACTTCCATCCGGGGAACGTGCTGTTCGAGGGGGCGGGAGCCCGGACGCGGATCAGTGGGGTGGTGGACTGGGTGGAGACGTCGTGGGGTCCCGCCGATCTGGATGTGGCCCACTGCGCCACGGCGCTCGCCCTGCTGTACGGCCCGGAGCACGGGCTGGCCTTCGGCGACCGGTACACCGCCCAGGGCGGACGCCCCCTCGCCGACGGCCCGGACCAGCTGTACTGGCGGCTCCTGGACGCCCTCGCCCACGCCCCGGACGCGGCGAAACTGGCGGGCCCCTGGCGGGAGCTGGGACGCACGGACCTGACGGCGGAGGTGCTGGGCGAGCGGCTGGAGGGGTATGTGCGGGGGGTGGTCGAGCGGTACGCGTGAGGCTGGCGCCGGGCGTCGCCGTCGAGCCGGCGGTGCCCGGCGCCACCGGCTCACCGGTTGTAGCGCATGAACGCCCGCACCATGTGGCACGTCGTGTCCGACGGCGGATGGACGCCGATCAGCTCCGCCGTGCTCCGGATCGTCTCGTTGCGGGCCTGGTCGGGCAGGTGGACGCCGGAGTCGAGCAGGGCGATGGCCAGGCGCATCGCCTTCAGCCGGCGATTGTGCGTGATGTACCACTGGCGGGGCCGTCCCGGCGGCAGCGGGCGCTTGGGCACGGGCGCGTACGGCAGCTCCAGCGGCACGGACCGCCGGGCGGTGGACTGGGTCGGCAACGGCTTCGGCTTCAGTGCGGCAGCGGGCACAGGCATCCTCCTGTCGCGGCAAGGGCACCCCGGAGGCTGTGGCCGCCCCCGCGATCCCCTCGAACAAGTGCCTCCATTCTACCGTCCGGCACTGACAATCAGCGAGCCCGCACACCACGCCAAAAGGCCAGGTGGGCATGGGAATTGTCCCCTGATTCCCGGCCGTCGCAGCAGGCTCACGCCACCCGGCGGAAAATCGAACAGACACCGCTCCGCGTACCGTTGCGCCCATGGAGATCTGGATCAATCCGGCCTGTTCCAAGTGCCGCAGCGCCCTGCACCTGCTCGACGCCGAGGGGGCCGAGTACACGGTCCGCCGGTATCTGGAGGATGTGCCCGGCGAGGACGAGATCAGGGCCGTACTCGACCGGCTCGGGCTCGAACCGTGGGACATCACCCGCACCCAGGAAGCCGCCGCCGAGGAGCTGGGGGTGAAGGAGTGGGCCCGGGACGCGGGCTCGCGCGAGCGGTGGATCGCCGCGCTCGCCGCGCATCCGAAGCTGATCCAGCGGCCCCTCATCACCGCCGACGACGGCACCGCCGTCATCGGCCGCACCGAGGAGGCGGTACGGGACGCGCTGTCCCGGCGCTGAGCGCCTACGTGGCTCAACTTCGCTGTGACGCACGTTACTTCGGAAGGGTCGGGCAACCGCTGAGCAACTCCGTTCGGGGCCTCGTACATAGCGGCGTACGCTCCCCGACCTCCCAGGAGGCGCGAATGTCGCGCAGGAGAACCCTCGGTACGAAGAAGAAGATCGCGCTGCTGGTGAGCGCGGCGGCCGTGGCCGGCGGCGGCGCCTTCGCCCTGGCCGCCACCTCGAACGCCGCCCAGAGCGCCGCCGACTCGGCTGTCTGCCGGGGAAAGGCCGTCGCGCTCGGCAACAACGAGCGGTTCATCGCCGATCAGCGGGCCAGCCCGGACGCGCAGTCCGAGGCGCGGATCGCCAACCGGCTGGCGGTCATCGAGGAGATCAAGCGCCAGCAGGCGGCGTCGGGGTGCCAGGTGGGGGAGTCGGCTCAGGGCTCCCAGGCCGCGCCCCCCGCCCCGCCCGCCAGCACCGCGCCCCCGGCGGACAACCCGCCCGCCGCCTCGGACCGGCAGGTGTGCAACGGCTCCACCGTCACCCTCTCCGGCGAGGGCGGCGCCCCGGCGGCCTCCAGCAACCAGTTCCCGGTGGGCACCCGGCTCAAGGTCACCAACCTGGACAACGACAAGTCCACGACCGTCGAGGTCACCTCGGCCTCGGGCAGTTGCGCCCTGCTGAACAACGCGGCCTTCGAACAGGTCCGCGAGCCCGGCAAGTTCCTGATCCGCCGCGCGCTGATCGAGAGGGTGGGGTGAGGGTGACGGCGAGGGGGAGGTCCGCCAGCTGATGGATCAGCCGGTGGGGTCAGTGGATTCGCCGGGTCCGCCGCGTCCCCCGGATCTCCCGGACCCGCCCAGGAACTCACCGATACGGCGCCCCAGTTCCGGCGGAGCCGCGTGCGGCAGCGCGTGATGGGAGACGCCCGGGAGCACGACCGTCTCCACCCGTGGCAGTACCGCCCCCGCCCTGGCCGCCACCCGGGACGGGTCATGGGTCCTGCTGCTCCCGGCCAGGAGCAGCACGACCGGCACAACCCGGGCGCGCCGCGCCACGGCCGCCGGGCGGGGCCCCGACACCGGCCTCGCG
>NZ_JBHYUG010000138.1:0-16027 GCF_042749375.1 Streptomyces sp. NPDC059477
CCAAAACAAAAACCCAACACACACCCGCCCCCCCCCCCCCCCGCCCCCCCGCCCCCCCCCCCCCGGCCCGATCGACGCGTATGCGCGTTACGCCAGCAACGCCGGGATCGTCCCCTCGTGTGCCTCGCGCAGCTCGGGCAGGGACAGGGCGAAGTGGCCCTGGACGTCCACCGCGTCACCGTCGATGACACCGATGCGGGTGACCGGGAGGCCCCGGGCGCCGCACATGTCGTTGAAGCGGACCTCTTCGGAGCGGGGGACGGCGACGAGCGCGCGGCCGGCCGACTCGGAGAGAAGGAAGGTGAACGCGTCCAGGCCGTCCGGGACGATCAGCCGGGCGCCCTTGCCGCCCAACAGCGCCGATTCCACGACCGCCTGGATCAGACCGCCGTCGGACAGATCGTGCGCGGAGTCGATCATGCCGTCGCGGGAGGCCGAGATCAGGATCTCGGCGAGCAGGCGCTCGCGCTCCAGGTCGACCTCGGGGGGCAGTCCGCCGAGGTGGTCGTGGACGACCTGCGACCAGGCCGAGCCGCCGAACTCCTCGCGGGTGTCGCCGAGGAGGTAGAGCAGCTGGCCCTCCTCCTGGAAGGCGACCGGGGTGCGCCGGGCCACGTCGTCGATGACGCCGAGGACCGCGACGACCGGCGTCGGGTGGATCGCCACCTCGCCCGTCTGGTTGTAGAGGGAGACATTGCCGCCGGTCACCGGGGTGCCGAGCTGCTGGCAGGCATCCGCGAGACCCCGTACGGCCTCGGCGAACTGCCACATCACCGCCGGGTCCTCCGGCGAGCCGAAGTTCAGGCAGTCGGAGACGGCGAGCGGCTTGGCGCCGGTCGTCGCCACGTTCCGGTACGCCTCCGCCAGCGCGAGCTGGGCGCCCTTGTAGGGGTCGAGCTTGGCGTAGCGGCCATTGCCGTCCGTGGCGAGGGCCACGCCGAGGCCGGTCTCCTCGTCGATGCGGATCATGCCCGAGTCCTCGGGCTGGGCCAGGACCGTGTTGCCCTGCACGAAGCGGTCGTACTGGGAGGTGATCCAGGACTTCGACGCCTGGTTGGGGGACGCGACCAGCTTCAGGACCTGGTCCTTCAGCTCGGCGGCGGTCGCCGGGCGGGGCAGCTTGTTCGCGTCGTCGGCCTGGAGGGCGTCCTGCCAGGACGGGCGGGCGTAGGGGCGCTCGTAGACCGGGCCGTCGTGCGCGACCGTGCGCGGGTCGACGTCCACGATCTTGCCGCCGTGCCAGAAGATCTCCAGCCGGTCGCCGTCGGTCACCTCACCGATGACGGTGGCGATCACGTCCCACTTCTCGCAGATCTCCAGGAAGCGGTCCACCTTCGCCGGCTCCACGACCGCGCACATGCGTTCCTGCGACTCGCTCATGAGGATCTCCTCGGGCGAGAGCGTCGAGTCGCGCAGGGGTACGTCGTCCAGGGTGACGCGCATACCGCCCGAGCCGTTCGAGGCCAGCTCGGAGGTGGCGCAGGACAGGCCGGCCGCGCCGAGGTCCTGGATGCCGACGACCAGCTTCTCGGCGAACGCCTCCAGGGTGCACTCGATGAGGAGCTTCTCCTGGAAGGGGTCGCCGACCTGGACGGCGGGGCGCTTGGAGGGCTTGGCGTCGTCGAAGGTCTCGGAGGCGAGGATCGAGGCGCCGCCGATGCCGTCGCCGCCGGTCCGGGCGCCGTACAGGATGACCTTGTTGCCCGCGCCGGACGCCTTCGCGAGGTGGATGTCCTCGTGCCGCATGACGCCGATACAGCCCGCGTTGACCAGCGGATTGCCCTGGTAGCAGGGGTCGAAGACGACCTCGCCGCCGATGTTGGGCAGGCCCAGGCAGTTGCCGTAGCCGCCGATGCCCGCGACGACGCCCGGCAGGACGCGCTTGGTGTCGGGGTGGTCGGCGGCGCCGAAGCGCAGCGGGTCCACGACCGCGACCGGGCGGGCGCCCATCGCGATGATGTCGCGGACGATGCCGCCGACACCGGTGGCCGCGCCCTGGTAGGGCTCGACGTAGGAGGGGTGGTTGTGCGACTCGACCTTGAAGGTGACCGCGTAGCCCTGGCCGACGTCCACGACGCCCGCGTTCTCACCGATGCCGACGAGCAGGGCGTCGGACTGCGGGGCCTTCTCGCCGAACTGGCGGAGGTGGACCTTGCTGCTCTTGTACGAGCAGTGCTCGGACCACATGACCGAGTACATGGCGAGTTCGGCGCCGGTCGGACGGCGGCCGAGGATCTCCACGACCCGCTCGTACTCGTCCTTCTTGAGGCCGAGTTCGGCCCAGGGCAGCTCGACATCCGGGGTCGCGGTCGCGTGCTCGACCGTGTCCAGGGGAGTCCGGCTCATGCGGTGACCAGCTTCTTGAGGATCGAGGTGAAGAAGGGGAGGCCGTCGGTGCGGCCGGTGCCGATGAGCGGCTCGACGGCGTGCTCCGGGTGCGGCATGAGGCCGACGACATTCCCGGCCTCGTTGGTGATGCCCGCGATGTCGCGCAGGGAGCCGTTGGGGTTGACGTCGAGGTAGCGGAAGACGACCCGGCCCTCCGCCTCCAGCATGTCGAGGGTGCGCGCGTCGGCTACGTACCGCCCGTCCATGTTCTTCAGCGGGATGTGGATCTCCTGCCCGGCCGTGTAGTCACTGGTCCAGGCGGTGTCCGTGTTCTCCACGCGGAGCTTCTGGTCGCGGCAGACGAAGTGCAGATGGTCGTTGCCGAGCATGGCGCCGGGCAGCAGATGGGCCTCGGTGAGCACCTGGAAGCCGTTGCAGATCCCGAGCACCGGCAGTCCGGCCCGCGCCTGCTCGATGACGGTCGCCATCACCGGCGAGAAGCGGGAGATGGCACCGGCGCGCAGATAGTCGCCGTAGGAGAACCCGCCGGGCAGCACCACGGCGTCGACCTGCTGGAGGGAGGTGTCCTTGTGCCACAGGGCGACCGGCTCGGCACCCGCGTGCCGGATCGCGCGCTGGGTGTCACGGTCGTCGAGGCTGCCCGGGAAAGTGACGACGCCAATACGAGCGGTCACTTCGCGGCCCCCGCGACTTCCGCCGCCTCTTCGACCTTCACCGTGAAGTCCTCGATCACCGTGTTGGCGAGGAAGGATTCCGCGAGATCGTGGATACGGGCGAGCGCCGCGTCGTCGACCGGCCCGTCAACTTCCAGTTCGAATCGCTTTCCCTGACGTACGTCGGAGATCCCGTCGAAACCCAGGCGGGGCAGCGCACGCTGGACCGCCTGGCCCTGGGGGTCGAGGATCTCCGGCTTGAGCATGACGTCGACTACGACGCGTGCCACGGGCACTCCCGGTGTGTGGTGCTGAGCAGGTTCCTACAGTTGGCTTCAGACTACCCGTACAAAATTTCTACGCGCGTCGACTTGTAGGAAGCTACGTGAGAACGGTCACGGCCCCGCGTGGGAGCCGCTGTTCGCCAAAATTTCCGGGAAAGATCCCGGATCGACACCCGATACCTATTGCGTTCGGACACGCGGAAGGATTTAGTCGAGCCTCGCAATACATTGTCGGGCACTGTACAAATGAATTGGCAACGTGCCGCACGAAGGGACCGATATTCGTGGCGCAGAAGGTCGTGGTCACGCTCTTTGACGACATCGACGGCTCGGAAGCGGCGGAAACGATCGCCTTCGGACTCGACGGCAAGTCGTACGAGATCGACCTGAATGAAGCCAATGCCAAGAAACTGCGTAAGGCGCTCGCGCCCTACGTGGAGGCGGGCCGCAAGCGATCGAGGTCCGGCCGGGCGTTCAAGCAGACCGAGATCGCTCCCGACCCGGCCGCCGTACGCGCCTGGGCCCAGGCGAACAAGATGGACGTGCCGGCCCGTGGCCGGATCCCCAAGAGGGTCTACGAGGCGTTCGCCGCCGCGCGCTGACGCCTGCCCGGCCATCGGGCACCGCTGGGTGCCTCGGGTGCCGTCGGGTGCCTCAGGGTCCGTCAGCGGGCCCTGGGAGCAGCCGACTTGCGCTACCCCCCTGCTGATCAGCTAATGTCTGGAGCACGCCACCGAGCGGGGCCGAAAAGCCCAGCTCAGAAGGTCGCGCGGGTGTAGTTCAGTAGTAGAACATCCCCCTTCCAGGGGGAAGGCGCAGTGTGCAATCCCTGTCACCCGCTCTGCATGGCCGTCCCGACCACTCAATTGGATCAGGTAGGCTGGTGCACGCGCCGATCGGTGAGAGCCGGTCGGAGGCAATGCGGACGTAGCTCAGTTGGT
This sequence comes from Streptomyces sp. NPDC059477, assembly GCF_042749375.1. Classification (NCBI taxonomy): domain Bacteria; kingdom Bacillati; phylum Actinomycetota; class Actinomycetes; order Kitasatosporales; family Streptomycetaceae; genus Streptomyces; species Streptomyces sp. NPDC059477. The sequence goes on from NZ_JBHYUG010000138.1 coordinate 4,228, forward strand.
AGAGCGCAACCTTGCCAAGGTTGAGGTCGCGAGTTCGAACCTCGTCGTCCGCTCCAGGAAAGACAGATGAAACCCCCGGTTCCACCGGGGGTTTTTTCGTATGCGCGCCTGTATCGGGCTCACATGCACCGGACTCGCGTGTATCGGGCTCACGCTTATCCGGATCTGACATTTGTCATGCCGAGTGATGACAGCGCGCACTGCCGGCGGGGCCCGGCCGCCGGGAAGCTGACGTCATGGAAACCAACGAGCACGTGATCGAGGTCACCGGGCTGCGACGGGTGTACGGGGGCGGGTTCGAGGCGGTGCGGGGGATCACGTTCTCCGTGGACCGGGGCGAGATCTTCGCGCTGCTGGGCACCAATGGCGCCGGCAAGACATCCACCGTGGAACTGCTGGAGGGACTCGCCGAGCCGAGCGAGGGGCAGGTGCGCGTCCTGGGGCGTGACCCCTACCGCGAGCGGTCCTTCGTACGGCCCCGGACCGGGGTGATGCTCCAGGAGGGCGGGTTTCCGTCCGAGCTGACCGTGGCCGAGACGGTCCGGATGTGGGCGGGCTGTGTCAGCGGGGCGCGGCCCCACCGGGAGGCGCTGGGGCTGGTCGGGCTGGCCGACAAGGGGGACGTACGGGTCAAGCAGCTGTCCGGCGGTGAGCGGCGGCGGCTGGATCTGGCGCTGGCGCTGATCGGCCGGCCCGAGGTGCTGTACCTGGACGAGCCGACCACCGGGCTGGACGCCGAGGGGCGCCGGGACACCTGGGAACTGGTCGCCTCGCTGCGTGACACCGGCACCACCGTGCTGCTGACCACGCACTATCTGGAGGAGGCCGAGTCCCTCGCCGACCGGCTGGCGATCATGCACAAGGGGCGGATCGCGGTCACCGGGACCCCGGCCGAGGTGACCGCCGCGCAGCCGTCCCGGATCTCCTTCGAGCTGCCCGACGGCTACTTCCTCGGCGATCTGCCGCCGCTGGCCGAGCTGGGCGTGGACGGGCACGAGGCGCACGGCAACGTCGTACGGCTGCGGACCATGGATCTTCAGCGGGCGGCCACCGGGGTGCTGGTGTGGGCCTCGCGGGCGGGGGTGGAGCTGCGCCGGCTGGATGTGCGGTCGGCGTCGTTGGAGGAGGCGTTCCTGGGGATCGCCGAACGGGCCGCGGCCGAGGGATCAGAGGGCTCAGCGGGCGCGCAGGACGCGAAGACGACGACGGTGGGGGTGACCCGATGAGCACGAGCACGACGCGGACGCCGGTCCGGGGGAGCACGGCCGGGCGGGGCGGTACGACGACGGCCGCCGGGCGCCTGGGCGCGCTCGCGCGGGCCGAACTGACGCTGCTCGGGCGCAGCCGGGCCACGCTGGTGACGGCCGTGTTCGTGCCGCTGGTGGTGCCGGTCAGTCTGCGCAGCGCCGCCGGGGAGATGGACCTGGAGGCGAACGGCCTGGACATCGGCACCATGCTGCTGCCCGCCGCGATCGGCCTGTCCCTGCTGTTCGCCGTCTACGCCGCGCTGACCGGGGTGTACGTGGTGCGCCGCGAGGAACTGGTGCTCAAGCGGCTGCGCACCGGGGAGCTGCGGGACAACGAGATCCTGGTCGGGGCCGCGCTGCCGTCCCTGGCGATCGGGCTCGGGCAGTCGGTGCTGCTGGCGGTGTTCTGCGCGCTGCTGCTCGACATGGAGGCGCCCAAGGCGCTGCCGCTCGCCGTGCTCGGGGTGCTGCTGGGGCTGGTGATGTGCGCGGCGCTCGGCGCGGTCACCGCCTCCTGGACGCGGACCGCCGAGAGCTCCCAGGTGACGAGCCTGCCGCTGCTGTTCGTGTCCATGATCGCGTCGGGGGTCACCGTGCCGCTGGAGCTGCTGCCGGACCGGGTGGCCGCGGTGTGCGAGCTGCTGCCGCTGTCGCCGGTGGTGACGCTGGTGCGCGGGGGCTGGACCGGGGCGCTGTCGGGCGGCGAGGTGCTGGCGGCCGTCGTGACCGCGTTGGCCTGGACGGTGCTGTCGGTGTTTGCTGTACGGCGATGGTTCCGGTGGGAGCCGCGGCGATGAGGACCTACTGAGGATCTTGCTGAGGATCACGGACATGAGCGGGACCGACGGTTGGTGGCGGAGCAAGAGCACGCCGGCGAAGGTGGAGACGTACACCCGCTGGTCGTTCCATCTGTTCACGGTGATGGAGATCGTGTTCTTCGGGCTGCCGCTGTTCGGGCTGAAGGGGTTCGGGAGTCCGGAGACCGCCGTCTGGGTGTGTCTGATGGTCACCGCGCACGCGCTGTACGGCGGGGTGAACGCGTCGCGGTCGCTGAGCTGGGTGTGCGGGCGGCGCCGCAGGCCGGTGGGGACGATGTGGGGGCTCGGGGTCGCCACCGTAGCGATCGCCGGCGCCTGTCTCGCCCTCGCCGGTGCCGACACCGGCGATGCGGACGCCCGCGCGGGGCTGGGCGCCGTGGCCGGCGGGGTGCTGATCTTCGGGGTCGGGTCGCTGACGATCACGATGCGCCGGCGGCGGCACAGCGCGTATCTGGTGACCGGGTTCACGCTGGGTATGGCCGTGCTGTCGTGGGCGGTCGGGGCATCCGGGCAGTCCGTGCTGACCACCACGCTCACCACCCTGCTCGGCGGCGCATTCCTCTCCGTCACCTCCTTCTTCTCCGTCTGGCTGCTGAACGCGGTCTACGAGCTCGACGCCGCCCGCGAGACCCGGGCGCGGCTCGCGGTCGCCGAGGAGCGGCTGCGGTTCGGGCGGGATCTGCACGATGTCCTCGGCCGCAATCTCGCGGTGATCGCCCTCAAGAGCGAGCTGGCGGTGCAGTTGGCGCGGCGGGAGCGGCCGGAGGCCGTGGAGCAGATGATCGAGGTGCAGCGGATCGCCCATGAGTCGCAGCGCGAGGTGCGCGATGTGGTCCGCGGGTACCGGGAGGCCGAACTGGGCGTCGAACTCGCCGGTGCGCAGGGGGTGCTGGACGCGGCGGGGATCAGTTGCGAGGTGCGCGGGGAGGCGCTGGCGGGCGGGCTGCCGGGCGCGGTGCAGTCGGCGCTCGGCTGGGTGGTCCGCGAGGCCACCACCAATGTGCTGCGGCATGGGGACGCGGAGTGGTGTTCGGTGGGGTTGCGGATGCGGGAGGGGGGTGCGGTGCTGACTGTGGAGAACGATGGGGTGGGGAAGGGTAGTGGGGGGAACGGGGGAAAGGTGAGTGGCTCGGGGCACGGTGGCGGGGGATCCGGAGGCGCGGGGTCCGGGCTTGCCGGGCTGCGGGAGCGGCTGGCCGCCGTGGGCGGGACGCTGGAGGCGGGGCCGGTCGGCGGGGGGCGGTTCCGGCTGGTGGCGGAGGTGCCGTTGGAGACGCCGGTGGGGGTCGGGGTCAGTGAGGGCGTCGGGTGATGGTCAGGGTGTTGCTCGCTGATGACGAGCATCTGATCCGTGGGGCGCTGACCGCGCTGCTGTCGCTGGAGGACGATCTGGTGATCGTCGCCGAGGCCGCGAGCGGGCCGGAGGCGCTGGCGATGGCGCGGGCGCACACACCCGACGTGGCGGTGCTCGATCTTCAGATGCCGGGCGCGGACGGTGTGAAGGTCGCCACATGGCTACGGGCCGAGCTGCCCGACTGCCGGGTGCTGATCGTCACCAGCCATGGGCGTCCGGGGCATCTGAAGCGGGCGCTCGCGGCGGGTGTGCGGGGGTTCGTCCCCAAGACGGTGAGCGCCCAGCGGCTCGCCGAGATCATCCGGACCGTGCACGCCGGAAACCGTTACGTCGACCCCGATTTGGCCGCCGACGCGATCTCCGCCGGGGACTCGCCGCTGACCGTGCGCGAGGCCGAGGTGCTGGAACTGGCGGCCGACGGGGCGCCGGTCGCGGAGATCGCGGAGCGGGCCGCGCTGTCGCAGGGGACCGTACGGAACTATCTGTCGTCGGCCGTCTCCAAGCTCGGGGCGGAGAACCGGCATACGGCGGTGCGGATCGCGCGGGAGCGGGGTTGGGTATAGTTGCAGTCGCGCCACGGCATTTCGGTGTCTCGGTATTTCGATGCCGGAGCACTTCGGGGCCCAGTACTTCGGTGTTGCAGCACTTCGATGCCGGAGCATTTCAGTGGTACAGCGTGATGCGGACGTAGCTCAGTTGGTAGAGCGCAACCTTGCCAAGGTTGAGGTCGCGAGTTCGAACCTCGTCGTCCGCTCCAGTAGGGCCCCCGGTTCCCGGGGGCCCTTTTTGCTGCGCGCTACGCCCAGCTCATACCCGTGAGCCGCTCGTACGCCTCCACGTACTTGGCGCGGGTGGCGTCCACGATCCGCTGGGGCAGCGGCGGCGGGGGCCGCTCGCTCTTGCGGTCCCAGCCGGACTCCGGCGAGGTCAGCCAGTCACGCACGAACTGCTTGTCGTACGACGGCTGCGCGCGGCCCGGCTGCCAGGTGTCGGCCGGCCAGAAGCGGGAGGAGTCCGGGGTCAGCACCTCGTCGGCGACGACCAGCCGCTCCCCGTCGTACCCGAACTCGAACTTGGTGTCGGCCAGGATGATCCCGCGCTCGCGGGCGATGTCCCGGCCGCGGGAGTAGATCGCGAGGGTCGCCTGGCGCAGCTCGGCGGCGATGTCGGCGCCGACCTGGCGGGCTACCTCCTCGTACGGGACGTTCTCGTCGTGCTCGCCGACGGCCGCCTTGGTGGCGGGGGTGAAGATCGGGGCGGGCAGTTCGCTGCCGTCGGCCAGGCCCTCGGGGAGGGCGAGGCCGCAGACCGTACGGGACGCGTTGTACTCGATGAGGCCGGAGCCGGTGAGGTAGCCGCGGGCCACGCACTCGACCGGGACCATGCGCAGGGACGTGCAGACCAGGGTGCGGCCGGCCCACTCGGCGGGGGCGCCGGGCGGCAGGTCGGTGCTCAGGACATGGTTCGGTACGAGGTCGGCGAGCTGGTCGAACCACCAGAGGGAGAGCCGGGTGAGGATCCGGCCCTTGTCGGGGATCTCGGTCGGCAGCACCCAGTCGAAGGCGGAGATGCGGTCACTGGCGACCATCACCAGCTCGCCCGCCGCGTTCTGGTACAGCTCGCGCACCTTGCCGGTGTGCAGATGCACCAGGCCCGGGACCTGGAGCGGCTCGGGCTTTTCTACGAATCCGGACACGGTTGTTCTCCGTCCTGGTGTCCAACGGGTTCGATTGTCCCGCATGGGGGGTGAGGGCGGGGACCGGGGGCGTCGGGAGGGGTGCGGGGGGGGCCGTGCGGGGGCGGTGCGGGGGGCGCTTCGGGGGGTGGTGATGGCCTTCGCCGCGGATCTCGGTCGCGGATCTCAGTCGCGTTTGCAGATGCGGTCGAGGAGGTTGGCGGTCGCGCGCTGGACGCGGGCGTCGACATGGCCGGGGCGGTCCAGGGCCGGGGACCAGGCGAAGGTGCCGGAGGCGAAGACCAGGGCGCCGGAGGGGGCGCGGTACAGAGAGGTCTCCTGGTGGCGCAGGGTGCCGTCGCCGTCGGTGTACGGGGAGTGGGCGAGCAGGGTGCGTTCGTCGTGCTCGGGGAGCGGGGTGCGCGGGAAGTAGCGGTCGGCCTCGCCCGCGACCAGGCCGGGCAGCTCGTCGCCCTCGTGCGCGCCGGTCGCCTCCCACAGCCAGTGCCCGGCCTTGCGCACGATCAGCGGATGCGGCTCGGGCACCCGGCCCGCGTACTGGATGCCGATCGTCTGCTGTTCCGCGCGGTCGATCTCCCGCCACAGCAGGGGGCGGCCGGGCCCTTTGCGTTTGCGGCAGATCAGCAGCCGGTCGGCGACGCCGGACGCGGACGCGGCCAGGTCCACCTGCCAGTACATGGTGTTGGCGGAGAGGAAGACGAGGGACGTACCGCTGTCGCGGGCCAGCTCGACGGTCCGGCGCATGTTCGCCGACCAGTACTCGTCGTGGCCGGGGAAGACCAGGCCCCGGTAGCGGGTGGGGTCGATCCGGCCCGCGTGCAGATCGCGGGCGTCGGCGTAGGCGAGGTCGTAGCCGTACCGCTCGGCCCAGCGGATGAAATCGTAGGCGTGGCCGACATGCATCGGGAGGCCCGCGCCCGCGTAGGGGCGGTCGAAGGAGACGGTGGTGGCCGCGTCGGCCTCGCCGAGCAGCCTGCCCTCGTCGTCCCAGGCGTGGTAGAGGCTGGCGCCCGTGCGGCCGTCCTCCGGGTAGAGGTTGTACGCCTGCCAGGTGATGTCGGGCAGCAGGAGCAGCAGATCGGCCGGGTGGCTGTCGCGGACGGTGAAGGGGATGTGCGAGCGGTAGCCGTCGGCGGTGGTCAGCACGGCGACGTACGCGCCGATGCTCCAGTACGAGGGGATCTGCAAGCGCCAGGACAGCCACCAGTGGTGGCAGGAGACCGTGCGGTCGGCGGCGAGCGGCGGGGGCTGCACGATGCCGGACAGCCGGGGGCTGGTGGTGATCTTCGCGGCGCCGTCACCGCCGTAGTGGCCGATGCGGTAGATGTCGACGGCGAATTCCTGGGGCGGGTCGACGGTGATGTGGAAGTCCACCGCCTCGCCGGGCGCGACGGCGCCGGTGGAGATGAAGCCCTTGATCTGGCGGTGTACGTCGTCGGCTGAGCGGGGGGTTGAGGTGGGAGTGGGGGTGGGGGTGGGTCTGGGGGTTGTGGTGAGGGAGGTGGCTTGTGGGGGCTGGTGGGGGTCGGTGCCGTCGACCCGGTCGACGTACCAGGGGACCACGTGGCCGGAGTCGTCGAAGTAGGTCTCGCTGCCGCGCAGCCAGGGGACCGGGCCCTGGCCGAAGGGGTCCGACACCGCGTGTGCCAGCGCTCCCGACTCCCAGCGGCGGACGCGTTTCGACACCATGATGCTCCCCTCCCCTGCCCCCGTATGTGTAGGTCGTACGCGCTTGTGCGTAGGTCGTACGCACTTGCCATGTGCGCGATCGGCCCCAGCACATCACATTGCGCACTTGATCCGTCACGGTTCGTCTTCGATTGGTCGAAAGTGGATGACGGGGTTCCGGTTGGTGGGGGGTGGGGCGATGTGGGGCGAAGTCGTGCGGGGTGGGGAGGTGCGGTGCGGAATGGGTGTGGAGCGGTGTGGCGTGGTGTGGGGGTGGCGTGGAGCGGTGTGGTGCGGTCTGGGGTGGGTCAGACCAGCCGGACGGGCTTCTCCGGGCGTATGCCCACCTTGGTGAGCCAGCCGCGCAGGGGGGCCGGGTCGCCGTGCTCCAGCAGGCTGAGGACCTTCGGGGTGAGGTCGGTCGAGCGCTCGCCCGCGACCATCAGCGACGGGCCGTCGAGCCAGTCCAGACCGGGCTTGGCACCGGCGGTGTCCATCGCGGCACAGCACACCATCGCGGTGACATGGTCGGCGAGCAGCTCGCGCGGGCTGCGGGGCGGCTGGAGCGGGAAGAGGGGCAGGGTGCCGTCGTCCCAGAGGTCGGCGCCGGGGAGGGGCGCGGTGGCACGGGCGTCGGCGGCCTGGGCGGAGGTGGCGTCCTGGGCGGCCTGCGCGGCGTGGGCGGCTTCCTCGCGGGCGAGTTCACTGCTCAGGCGCTCGGCGAGGGTGGTGCTGCGGGCCGTGGTGGTGGGGATCAGGTCTTCTTCGGGGAAGGGGTCCTGGGAGGGGGCTTCCTCGGGGGTGTCGGTGGGCACGTCGGTGGGCGACGGAGGGTCCGTGACCGTACGGGAGTCGCTGGGCGACGGGGAGTCGGGGGCCGTATGCGGGTCGATGGGCGACGGGGAGTCCGTGACCGTATGCGTGTCGCTGGCCGGCGGCCGATCCGTGACCGGTGGGGAGCCCGTGGCCTCGTCGGTGGCCGTGGTGGGCCGGGAGCGGGAGTCGTCGGGCTGCTGGGCGGGGCGCGGCCCGTGGGTGGTGGGTGTGGCCGGGGCGGGGGTCGGCTCGGGGTGCGGGGCACGGGTGGGGGCGGACTCCGGGGCGGGCGTCGGCTCGGGGTGCGGGGCACGGGTGGGGGCGGACTCCGGGGCGGGTGCCGGCTCGGTGAGGTGGCTGAGTACGCGGTCCAGGGTGGGGGCGTCGGAGTGGGGGCCGCCGGCGCGGCGGACGCCGAGGGCGTCGAGGACGCGGTGGAGCCGGGCGGCGTCCGTACGCCATTTGCGGTCCACGACCTCGTCCGGGTACTCCTGCCAGTCCACCGGCGACCAGTCCGGGCCGGGCTCGGCGGGGCCGCCGTGGAAGAGGCGGGCGGCGAGGAGCGAGGTGGCCTCGTCGATCACGCCCGGCTCTTCGAGCAGATCGCAGGCGGGGCGCTCGCCGAGGCGGGAGGCGAAGCCCTCGGCCAGCCGGTCGCGGCGGGACAGCTCGGTGAGCGCGGCGACCACGCCCGCGTCCAGCCGGGACGGCCAGCGGCCCATCCGCCAGGCGGGCAGCGCGACCCGGGTGAGCAGCCGGTCCCAGCCCGCGTAGGCGAGGCCGACCTGTTCCTGGGCGACGATCCGCAGCCCGTAGTCCACGGCCTGGGCCCGCTCGGCCGCCGCGGCGGCGACCCCGCGCTCCATCTCGGCCGCGTGCACCCGGCAGGCGCGCAGCAGCATCCTGGCCACCGAGCCGATCCCGGCGAGCACCGCGCGGGAGACCGGATCGCGCCCGGCGGTCGCGGTGACGGCCACGGCGGCGTCCAGCCCCCGGACGAAACGCCGGGCGGCGGCTATGTCGGGGTGCGCGGAGGGTCCCGTACCCGCGACGACCGGGGCGAGGACCGCGCGCAGCTCGCCGACGCGCATCCACCACAGGAACGGGGAGCCGATGACGAGGACGGGCGCGGCGGAACCGCGGCGGTGGGGGCGGCCGACGCCCGCTATCTCGTCGGCGTGGCCGGACGGGGGCGCGCCGCCCTGGGCCGGATGCGTACGGTCCTCCAGCCAGCTGTCGCAGTCCGGGGTGAGCGCTATGGCGGAGGGCGCCGGGACGTCGAGCCGGTCGGCGAGATCGCGCACCAGCCGGTAGAGATCCGGGGCGGACCCCTCCGGGATGGCGACCGTCGGCGTCACGGCGGGGCGCGCGCGGGCGACGACCAGGGCGATGACCCCGGCCGCGGCGAGCACCAGGACGGCGAGCACCCCGGCGACCCAGCGGGCGATGTCCCAGCCCTCTCCGACGAACTGTCCGGTGGAGCCGCCGGCGAGCAGGATCACCGCCGCGGCGGCCGGCAGCAGGGCCACGGCCAGCGCTCGGCTGCGCACCCGCAGTACGGCCAGCGCCCGGGCCCGCGCGCTCTGGGATCCTGTCTCCGCTCCGATGCCTGTCACGACCGGACCTCGCCCCCTCCCTGCCATCCTGACGCTTTCCTGGCGTTGCTCACTCCCCCACTGTGGCACCCGCCACTGACATCGCAATGCCGGTGGGCCAAGTGCCGGAACGCTTGCGCCGCACCCTAGTTGGGGGTCGGGCCCCCGTCAGCCGGATGGGGGACCGGTCACTCGATGGAATGGCTTTGGGGAGAGGTGGATGACACAGGGCAAGGATCAGGCCCCGATTCCTGAGACGGAATCGGGGCCTGGGGGGTTCACTGGGGGCACTGGACGCCGCTCGGGCTCCGGCCCTTCCGCTCAGGCCTGGGCCTGGGGTCGGGCTCCGGCCGCCGCGCCGGCCGCGATGTCCGTACGGTGCTGGGAGCCGTCGAGGTTGATGCGGGCGAGGGCGCGGTAGACGCGCTCGCGGGCCTCGGTGAGGTCGTCGCCGGTCGCGGTGACCGACAGGACCCGGCCGCCGGCGCTGACGACGGCGTCACCGTCGCGCTGGGTACCGGCGTGCAGGACATAGGCGTACGGGGCGTCCTGGGCGGCGATCTCGTCGAGGCCGGTGATGGGGTCGCCGGTGCGCGGGGTGCCGGGGTAGTTGTGGGAGGCGACGACGACGGTGACGGCCGCGTCCTCGCTCCAGCGCAGGGGCGCCAGATTGCCGAGAGTGCCGTCGGCGGCGGCGAGCAGGACGCCGGCCAGCGGGGTCTTGAGGCGGGCGAGGACGACCTGGGTCTCGGGGTCGCCGAAGCGGGCGTTGAACTCGATGACCCGTACGCCGCGCGAGGTGATCGCGAGCCCGGCGTAGAGGAGCCCGGAGAACGGGGTGCCGCGCCGGCGCATCTCGTCCACGGTCGGCTGGAGCACGGTCTCCAGCACCTCCCGGACCAGCTTCGGGTCCGCCCAGGGCAGCGGGGAGTACGCACCCATGCCGCCGGTGTTCGGGCCCTGGTCGCCGTCGAGGGCGCGCTTGAAGTCCTGGGCGGGCTGGAGCGGGATCACCGTCTCGCCGTCGGTGATGGCGAAGAGGGAGACCTCGGGTCCGTCGAGGAACTCCTCGATGACCACGCGCTCGCACGCGTTGGCGTGCGCCCGGGCGGCATCGAGGTCGGGGGTCACGACGACGCCCTTGCCCGCGGCGAGACCGTCGTCCTTGACGACGTACGGGGCGCCGAAGGCGTCGAGCGCCTCCTCGACCTCCTCAGGATTCGTGCAGACGTACGAGCGACCGGTGGGAACTCCGGCCGCCGCCATCACGTCCTTGGCGAACGCCTTGGAGCCTTCCAGCTGCGCGGCCTCCTTGGAGGGGCCGAAGACCGGGATACCGGCCTCGCGCACGGCGTCGGCGACGCCCGCGACCAGCGGCGCCTCCGGCCCCACGATCACCAGCCCGGCACCGAGCCGCCCGGCCAGCGCGGCCACGGCGGCGCCGTCCAGCGCGTCCACCGGGTGCAGCTCGGCGACCTCGCCGATACCGGCGTTGCCGGGCGCGCAGTACAGCGCGGTCACGGCGGGATCGAGGGACAGGGAGCGGCACAGGGCGTGTTCGCGGGCACCGCTGCCGATGACGAGGACCTTCACGGGGGTCAGCCTAGCCGCAGCGGGCGGGGGGTCTTGGTGAGGGCTGCCGAGGGGGTGGGGGTGGTGGGGTGGTGGGTTTCTCCTAGTGGGGCGGGTTGGGCCGGTGTTTCCACTCGCTACTTGTCTTCACTTGTCTTCTCTTACTCGTTGGTGAACTCGTCCAGCACTGTGGCCCCCAGCTCCCGCACGATCAGCTCCTGACCCGACAGGGCCGACTCGTCGAGATCGGGGTCGTCGTCCTCCGGCATGTCGTCCTCGGGGGCGACGGGGTCGGGGACGCGGGCGGGGGCGGGTGCGGCAGGTCTGGGGGCGGGCGGGTTGGCGGAAGCGGCCGGGGCGGAAGCGGCTGCCGGTTGGGAGGGGGCCGCGGCCTGGGGGGAGGGCGGCGACTGCACGGCCGTGACGCCACCCCCGTAACCGCTGGTGGGAGCGCCGCCGCCGTAGCCTCCGTTGCCGCCGCCACCGGAGAATCCGGAGCCGCCGGCACCGCCGGACCCGCCACCGCTGCCACCACCGGTACTGCCGCCGGCGAAGGCGGCGCCGCCCGATGGGCCGGAGCCGAAGGAGCCGCCGGAGGGGGGCGGGGCGGAGCCCCCGGACGGGTCGACGGACGCTTCGATCTTCCAGTTGACGTTGAACTGCTCGACGAGGGCCTGCCGCAGTACGTCCTCGCTGCCGCTGCCCGCGAAGTTGTCACGGGCGCCGGCGTTGACGAAGCCGAGTTGGAGGGTGGTGCCGTCGAAGCCGATGACCTGGGCGTTCTGGCTGAGGAGGATCCAGGTGAAGCGACGGCGGTTCTTGACCGCCTCCAGGATGTTCGGCCAGAGGACGCGGGGGTCGAGCCCCCCGGGGGGGGGGGGGGGGATAGGGGCGGGGGCGCTCGCGGCGGGCGGGGAGGGAGCGGCCGGGGATACGGGGGGCGTGGGGGATGTGGGGGTCGGGGAGACCGTCGTAGGACGGCCGCCACCGCCGGCGGGCGCGGCGGTGGGCCAGCCGCCGGGGCGACGGCCGCC